>DBRE01000121.1:27793-39725 GCA_002305535.1 Syntrophomonas sp. UBA1376 | reverse complement strand
TATATCCTGGAGAAAGATGGACGCTTGGCTTATTATGGCGGGAATATCGGCATAGCATTGACCAGTCTTATTGAAAATCTTGACGAAGGCGTAGTGGTCGTGGAGGTTTCCAGTTTTCAGCTGGAAACGGTGGAAAACTTCCGCCCTCCTATTTGTGGTTTGCTTAATATTACACCTGATCATTTGGATCGCCACAAAACCATGGAGGCCTATATAGAAGCCAAATCTAATATATTCAAACAGCAGTTACCTCATGACTACGCAGTGTTTAACTATGATGATCATTGCCTGCGTGAGATAGCTGAAAAATGTCCGGCTACGGTAGTATTCTTCTCTGCTCAGCAGCAATTACCGGAAGGTTTTTTCATCAACAATGATGTGATTGTTTATCAGCACCATCAAGGAACTACCCAGATCTGTCCGGTAGGAGATATACGCTTGCGTGGACAGCACAATCTGGAAAATGTACTCTGTGCTGTAGCTATGAGTTATCTATATGGGGCCAAACCAGCCATGATTAGTGATGCTTTGAAGACCTTTACCGGAGTCCGGCACCGTATGGAAGAAGTGATATACAACCAGGGCGTTCTTTATGTAAATGATTCCAAAGCCACCAACCCTGAATCTGTTATGAAAGCCCTCGAATCGTTTCAACAGCCAATTATCTTAATAGCAGGGGGGCGGAATAAAGGCTCAGACTTTGCTGAGTTGGCCCAGGTGTTAGCTAACCGGGTGCGGGATCTGATCCTTCTAGGCGAAGCCCGCCAAGAGATCAAGGATGCCGTCATGAAGACTTCTTTTAGGAATATACATGAGGTAAGCGATTTGACGGAAGCTGTGAACTTGGCTTCCCAACTAGCTGTAGTTGGAGATGTGGTTTTGCTGTCACCGGCCTGTGCCAGTTGGGATCAGTTTCCCAGTTATGAACACCGCGGGGATCTCTTCTGTAAACTAGTACGATCCCTGGTTGAGCAGTCACCAGATTAGAGGAGGGGCAAAGGTTGCGTTTGAGAAAGGGACCTCCCGATTTTATTCTCTTCATAACCACCCTGTTATTGGTTGGTATCGGCCTTATAATGGTATTCAGTTCCAGTGCTGTCACCTCCAACATACGGTATGATGACGCCTATCTGTTTTTTAGGAAGCAGCTACAGTGGGCTGTGATTGGCCTAATATGTATGTTGGTAGTGATGAAGTTAAATTATCTGCGCATTAAGGACCTGGCTATCCCCCTGATGATTTTTACCTTGCTATGCTTAGTTCTGGTGGTTACTCCTCTTGGGATTGAAGCTAAAGGAGCAACCCGTTCCCTGGGAGTAGGTTTTTTACAGTTTACCCCTTCAGAGTTAGCCAAATTAGCTATGGCTATGTTTTTAGCCAGGGTAATGGAAGTCAACCTTGATCGTATGCGATCCTTTACCCAGGGAATTCTACCTATACTGGTGTTAATAGCCCTGGTGTGTGGTTTGATCATGCTGCAGCCTGATTTGGGAACCTCATTTGCCATAGCTGGAACAGCCTTTTTTATGATGATGGCTGCCGGTGCGCGGGGGAGTCACTTAGGATTAATCGCCCTGTCTGGTGCAGGTGTGGTCGCTGCAGCTATAGCGGTTGCACCTTATCGCATGGAACGTTTCATTGCATTTCTAAATCCTTGGAAATTCCCGACTGATGAGGGATTTCAGACTATACAGTCATTATATGCTCTGGGTTCCGGAGGACTGTTCGGTATGGGATTAGGGAGAAGCCGGCAGAAGTTTTTTTACCTTCCAGAGCAACATACTGATTTTATATTCGCCATATTAGGTGAAGAGTTAGGGTTTTTAGGCGCTTTTCTGGTTATCAGTTTATTTCTTTTGTTTGCCTGGAGGGGTTTTCGAATAGCTCTAAATGCTCCTGATACCTTTGGCAGTCTTTTAGCCACTGGCTTAACAACTATGATAGTGTTTCAGGCTGCCATCAATATCGCGGTGGTTTCAGGAGCCTTGCCGGTAACCGGTATAACCCTTCCGTTTATAAGTTATGGTGGATCCTCCTTGCTATTTACCCTGATAGCAGTAGGGTTTTTATTGAATATATCTCGGTATAGTACTTACCGATGAACAGGAGGAGCTAATGAGAGCGATCATCACTGGCGGTGGGACAGGCGGACATATTTATCCGGCACTGGCTATAGCCGATGAACTGCGACGACGGATAGCTGATATGGACATATTGTATGTGGGTTCCCGGGGGATGGAAAGCCGCATTGTCCCGGAAGCAGGGTATGATTTCATAACTATTGATGTATCGGGTATAGATCGTTCTTCTATGCTGAAAGCGGGACAGTCGCTGATCAAGTTTCCGTATAGTTTTTTCCAGGCCAAGGATATAATCAAAGATTTTAATCCCGATTTCATTGTGGGAACGGGAGGTTATGTTTCGTTTCCGGTGGTATTGGCAGGAACTTATTTTGCTCCCAAAACTTTTATCCACGAACAAAACGCCTATCCAGGACTGGCTAATCGTCATCTGGCTAAACGGGTCGACTGTACTATGCTGACCTTTGCTGAGGCGGAAAAGTATCTGGAAGCCAAACGCATTAAAATAACCGGCTTGCCCATAAGGCAGGAATTTTTCCACGTTAGCCCCCAGGCCGCTCGCCAGTCCCTGGGGCTTAAAGAAAACCTGTTTACTTTGATCGCCTTCGGGGGAAGTCGAGGAGCAGCTACCATAAACCGTGCTATGCTGGATGCTCTTGATCAGTTGCAGGATCAACAAATACAGTTGATCTGGATAACTGGTTCAGACAACTACGAAGAAATAAACCGCCAGGTACAGGAGCGTGTCAAAAGGGAACATACAGCAACGATGAGAATCTTGCCCTATATGAATAATATCGAACAGGCCATGGCCGCATCGCATCTGGCTGTTTGCCGGGCTGGTGCCAGTACCCTAGCGGAATTGGCGGTGCTAGGATTACCGGCTATCCTGGTTCCTTATCCCTATGCAGCTGACAACCACCAGGAAAAGAATGCCCGGGCATTAATGGAGAAAAAAGCAGCAACTATGGTTATTGATGAGTTCCTGGACGGGGATACTCTAGTTAAGGCCATTGACGCCCTGCGCAGTGAGCCTAACAAATTGCATGATATGCGTCGACAGATGCTGCAGGAGGCTAAGCCCCAGGCACTTAATGATATTGTCACCGAGTTGATTGGATAGCGCTTAAATAGCTCATGGCGGGACAGGCCTGTATTTAGAAATGTAACCACTTTTGTTAAATATGCATACGATAACAGTGTATCACCAATGTTGGTATAAGGAGATGAGGAAATGTCCGACAACAGCGGGCAGTGGATCCACATGGTAGGGATCGGCGGAGCAGGAATGAACGGAATCGCCAGAGTCCTTACCGAACAGGGCATAAAGGTAACAGGATCTGACCTACAACACAATGACATAACTGAACAACTGGAACAGATGGGAATTACTGTATATCAAGGCCATTCCTCATCCCACCTTCAGGAAGGAGTTGATATGCTGGTAATATCCTCGGCTATCCCTGTGGATAATCCCGAGGTCGTTCTTGCTCGTCAACGTAAAATACCGGTATTGAAGAGGGGACAGATGCTGGCTAATCTGGTTAACGGCAGTAATGGTATTGCAGTAGCTGGTGCCCATGGAAAGACAACTACCACTTTTATGATTTACACGGTTTTATCCGGATCTGGATTGGATCCTGCTCTAATAGTGGGAGGTGAACTGCAGGATCAAAACCTCAACGCAAGATTAGGAGCGGACGATTATTTCGTAGTGGAAGCAGATGAAAGCGATGCTTCCTTTTTGGAACTGCATCCTAAGATAGCTGTGGTAACAAATATAGAGGACGATCACTTGGATTACTATCATACTCTGGAGCGGTTGAAAGATGCCTTTCGCCAGTATATTGATGGTGTCCAACCTAATGGCTTGGCCGTTTTGTATGGTGACGATCTCGGGCTAAGAAAAATAGCTGCTAATAGTCCCACCCGGCTAGTATTTTATGGAGAAAACGAAGCCAATGACTACACCATAAAAAACTGGCGTACGGACGGATGGGGATCAGTTTTTGAAGTATATGAATACGACCACCGACTCGGCAATGTTCGTGTATCAGTACCTGGACGGCATAATGCTCTTAACGCTCTGGCAGCTATTGCGACCGGGCGAGAATTGGGTCTGGACTTTGAGAGTATGAGCCAAGCGATAACTGCTTTTCATGGAGCCAAGAGACGTTTTCAAATAATCGGCGAACACAAAGGTATCACGGTCATCGATGATTATGCTCACCATCCGACCGAGATCAAAGCCACTTTGCGGGCGGCCAGGAGTTATCACTCGGGCAGATTGATTACTGTATTTCAGCCTCATCGCTACAGTCGTACTCGCCAACTAGGTGCACAATTAGGTGAGGCTTTGCAAAACTGTGACTTGGCGATCATTACCAATATATATGCAGCCGGTGAAGCTCCTATTCCTGGTGTTGACAGCCATATTATTCTTGAGGCAAATCAGCAGGCTGGGGGTAGAGCGGTTTTCATTCCTGAAGCGGAGGATGTTGTAGCTTATTTAGCGGATATTTACCGTCCAGGTGATTTGATCATTACTATGGGGGCTGGCGATGTATGGGAAATCGGACCAGCATTTATCAACCGGCTAAAGCAATCTGTCCCGCAGCCATGAGCTAGCGGAGGTGTTCATTTGGACTGTCTAGTGGTAAGAGGGGCCAAACCACTCAAAGGCCAGGTTAGGATTAGCGGATCCAAGAATTCAACGCTCCCGATAATGGCCGCCAGCTTGCTCTGCTCTGGTGAAGTAGTTCTAACTGGTGTACCTGATTTGGAAGATATAAAGGTTATGTCGCAGGCTCTGGAAATCTTGGGAGCAAAGGTCAAACGGGAAGACGATGTACTGATAATCAATGGGAGTACAGTTGATAAATATGAGCTTCCTGAAGAGATATCACGCAAAATGCGCGCGTCTAATCTGGTGATGGGAGCTTTGTTATCCCGGTTCCATCACGCCCGGGTAGCTTATCCGGGTGGCTGTGCCATAGGCACTCGCCCCATGGATCTGCATCTAAAGGGCTTTCAAAGCATGGGTTTTGCCATTAAAGAAGAGTTTGGCTTTATGGAAGGAAAGGCTTCATCTCTGGGCAGTCAGGAGATATTACTGGACTTTCCCAGTGTGGGAGCTACGGAAAACTTAATGATGGCAGCGGCATTACTCCCTGGCACCACTGTATTGCGCAATGCTGCTCGCGAACCAGAAATAGTGGATTTACAAAATTTCTTAAACCGTATGGGAGCACGCATCAGAGGAGCGGGACTGGACACCATACGAATCGAAGGTGTTGATTATCTGGGGAGCGTAGAACACGCAGTGATACCTGACCGAATAGAAGCTGGCACCTTTATGGTGGCCGCAGCTATATCCAGAGGCGAAGTGACTATTGAAAATGTGGTGCTGGAACACATTCAGCCCATAGTATCAAAGTTACGCGAAATCGGAGTTGAAGTATTGACCTCCAATTCCGGTCTCAAAGTAGTAGGAGGAGGTCGCCTCAGCCCTACCGATGTTAAGACGATGCCTTATCCTGGTTTTCCTACTGATATGCAACCTCAGATAATGGCCTTATTGGCTACTGTTCGTGGCACCAGTGTACTGGTGGAAACGATTTTTGAAAACCGCTTCCGCCATGTCCAGGAGTTACGTAGAATGGGAGCTGATATCAAGGTGGAAGGAAGAGTAGCCATCATAAAGGGCAAAAATCGCCTGGAGGGGGCTTCGGTGGAGGCTACTGATCTACGGGCTGGGGCTGCTCTTATACTGGCAGGTTTGTTTGCTGAAGGGGAAACCCAAATATATCGGGTGGATCATATCGATAGGGGCTATGATAAGATCCATGCTAAGTTTAATAGCATTGGTGCCGATATCATTCGGGGGCCTAGGACCTAAGGGAAGGCCCCCTCACCCATCTTTAGTAATGCTTTTACATTAAATTTCTGTTATAATCAAGCATACGGATTTCTGAGATGGGGGGGGATGGTTGACAATGAACAACACATCTCGCCGATTGTTTCGGGCATCCATTTTCTTGCTTTTGATAATTGTCTGCGGGTATTTTTTCTCCCACAGTTCTTTCTTTCAAGTGGACACCATTGTAGTTACCGGCAACTCCACCATCTCACAACACGAAATTATTGATATGGCAAGAATTGAAGATGAAATCAAGCTGTTCGAGGCCAATGAGAAATTGATATCTCAAGCCGTTGAACTGCATCCCATGATCAAAGAAGCTCAATTGGTTCGTCACCTTCCGCGTACCTTAGAGATAAAGGTTACCGAGAGGGTAATGTGGGCGGTAGTTCCATTAACCGACGAATTTTTGATTATTGATACCGAAGGGGTATGTATAAATAAAAGCCTGCAGTTCCCCAGTACAGAAGTGCCGTTGATTACCATTGAACCTGTGCCACAGCAGATCATTTTGGGACAGGCCGTTGAACCCGGGGGGATGGATTTGATCAGGAAAGTATGGGAGGGTCTTTCCGACGGGGAACGTCAACAAGTATCGGACTTTCATTTTGCCGTTGCTAGTCAGCAATTGACTATTTATACTTTACAAGGTACAGAGATTAAATTCGGAATAGACGAGCGCTTGGAGGAGAAGTTGTCCACTCTAAGTCAAGTGTTTCAACTGGAGCGGGATTTCATAGATACAGGTCAGGATGATCTGATTTATGTAGATATGCGTTATAAAGGACAACCCGTAGTCAAGACCACGATTTAGATTAAGAAGGGTGAGAATATATGCGTAGCAAAGGAGCGCAAATCTCTATAGCCTTGGTTTGCTTGATTCTGGGTATCATGCTAGCTGTTCAATTTAGAACTACAGCGAGTATTGAAGCCAACCAGAGCGATGATAGAGTAACGGAACTGACGCAGAAGTTGCAGACGGTAACCGATGAACGTGATGCTTTGGCAGAAGAGGTTTTGTCGCTGCGTTCTAAATTAGCCAACTTTCGTGAGACCGACCAGGCTCTGGCAGATCTGCACCAAGAAGTAACCGAAGCCAATATGGCAGCTGGTCTTTTACCGATAGAAGGTCCCGGCATCATATTGACCTTAAACGACAGCTTGCTCAATTTGGGATCTGTAGACAATGCCAATGCTTACCTCATACATGATCGAGATTTGCTGCTGATTGTAAATGAAATGAAAGCCTCAGGTGCAGAAGCCATATCTATAAATGGCAAGCGCCTGACCGCCATGTCCGAAATTCGCTGTGCTGGTACTACTATTCTGGTCAACCGAGATATAATTGCGCCTCCTTTTGAGATAAGAGCGGTGGGCAATCCTGATATACTGGAGAGCGGAGTGCTGATGCGAGGTGGCATCCTGGATCAACTTAAAGCATTAGGGATGCAGGTACATCTTCAAAAGGTGGAGAAAGTAGAAATACCTAATTATACGAGTAGTTTTAAGTTTGATTACGGGGCCACGGTAGAATATAAGGAAAAGGCGGAATAAGTAGATGTGGTTGCTGATAGTTTTCGGCTTACTGGTTGGACTTTTGATTGGTTTTTCGATTCCGGTGTTGTTTCCGGTAGTATTTGCCAAATATATGTCCATAGCGGTTCTGGCAGCCCTGGACTCCGTATTTGGAGGCATTCGCGCTTACATGGAAGATGGTTTTGACAACACCATTTTTATCAGTGGATTTATAGTTAATACCATATTGGCAGCGGGATTGGCTTATCTGGGTGATCGCCTGGGAGTGGAGCTGTATTTAGCCGCAGTGGTGGTTTTTGGAGCCAGGATATTCCAAAATCTAGGTATCATTCGTCGTTATCTATTGAAAAAATACTAAACATTTTCTCATTGGGAAAGAGGATTTGGCCCCCAGGTGTTGTATCTTTTATTAGGACTTAAAGAGGGGTGCGTTTACATTAAGAAAAGAAATATCCTAGTAAGCCTGGATATAGGCACGAACTCGATCAAAGCCGCCATGGCTGAAGTCCACGGCCAAGATGTTCATTTATTGGGAGTTTCCCAGGTTCCCTCTTTTGGACTTCGTAAGGGTAGCATCATAGACATTGAAAGTACTGCCAAGTCGATCGACAACAGCTTAACCGAACTGGAACGTCTGACTGGTATAGAAGTTTATGGTGCTCTGTTAGGATTTTCTGGAGTAAGCATTTCAGTGGTGAACAACCACGCGGTAGTAGCTGTTGCTAACCCCACCTATGAAATCACCTTGGAAGACAAGGAGCGTGTACTCACTTCTGCGCGTAACTTAGCATTACCATTAGATAAGGCTATCATACAGATAATTGAAAGACAGTATATTGTGGACAGTTATGATGGGGTAAAAGATCCGGTGGGTATGGTCGGCAGTCGCTTGGAGGCTGAGGTATCCATAGTGGTAGGGGCTATTGCTGCGATCCAAAATCTACAGAGAAGCGCACAGCGCATCAACTTGAATGTGGACGATCTTATGTACAATGCCTTGCTGGGAGCGGAATCCGTATTATCGCCTGCCGAGTTGGAAATGGGAGTTACTCTGGTTGATATCGGGGGGGGAACCACTGAGGTAACCTATTTCGAAGAGGGCAGTGTTGTTCAAACTTCCGTTCTTCCCATAGGCGGAGATTATATTACCAAGGATTTGGCCATTGTTCTGAGGACTTCAATGGAGGAAGCTAATCGAGTCAAGGAAAGATATGGTGTAGCCAGTCCCGATATGGCCAAAAGCGACTTGATGGTTAATGTACATAACATACAGGGTAAAGATGGCCAACAGGTGTCCCAGCAGGTCATAGCTGAAATAATCTCAGCTAGGGTAATTGAGATGACGGAAATGATTTATGCGGAATTAAAACAATTTGGATGCCTAAACCGTATGCCAGGTGGTATAGTATTAACTGGTGGTGCGGCTGAATTGGTGGGCTTGGTTGATATAATGGAAGAATATACTACTGTTCCGGTACGGTTGGGTTTACCTGAGAACATGAAGGGGCTCCCAACCGATTTTAATCGCCCTCAAAATGCTGTAGTATTAGGAGGGATTCTTTATTCAGCCCGGCAGGGAGCCATAAAACATGAGGATAGTCAGCGTTTTATGGGGATGATTGACCGGATAACATATTGGTTCAAAGAATTATTTCGGTAAGGCAGGGGAGGTTTTGCAATGCCGTTGGATTTTGATGATGAGATGCAGCAATATGCAAATATTAAGGTAATTGGAGTCGGAGGCGGAGGTAACAATGCGATTAACCGAATGATCGAGGCTGGTCTAAAAGGGGTAGAGTTTATTGCTGTTAACACTGATGCTCAAGCTCTATATCTATCCAAAGCGGACACCAAGATCCAGCTGGGAGAGAAACTCACCAAAGGTTTGGGAGCTGGTGCCGATCCCGAAATTGGCATGAAGGCGGCGGAGGAATCCAGCGAGGAGATAAAAAGAGCACTTATGGGCTCTGACATGGTCTTTGTCACTGCTGGTATGGGGGGAGGAACCGGTACAGGGGGTGCTCCTATTATTGCCCGCATAGCCAAAGAGTCAGGGGCTTTAACAGTGGGAGTCGTTACCAAACCTTTTTCTTTTGAAGGGCGTAAGCGCAACACTCAAGCTGAACGTGGTACGCAGTCTTTGCGAGAACAGGTGGACAGTTTGATCACTATTCCCAATGATCGCCTTTTACAGGTAGTAGACAAGCATACTAATTTTAATGATGCCTTTAAGATAGCTGATGATATACTCCGTCAGGGAGTACAGGGGATTTCTGACTTAATTGCCATACCAGGTGTGATCAATTGTGACTTTGCTGATGTGCAAACCGTTATGCAGAATACCGGCTCAGCTCTGATGGGTATTGGCAAAGCCAAGGGTGAGAATCGGGCCGCAGAAGCTGCTCGTATGGCTATTTCCAGTCCTCTGCTGGAGACATCCATTGATGGTGCCAAGGGAGTACTCTTCAATATTAGTGGTGGCAATGATCTCACTCTATTTGAAATTAATGAAGCGGCCGAAATTATTCATCAAGCTGCCGATGCTGAAGCCAATATAATTTTCGGTGCTAATATTGATGAAGATCTTAATGATGAGGTTAGGGTCACCGTAATTGCTACCGGTTTTTCAGTGGCATCGCCCTCTATTCCTGAAGCTCCACGCTCCAGGCTTGTTGAGACTCCTACTTCATTTTTGGATAAGAATGATCTGGAAATCCCCCCTTTCCTACGCAGAAAATAGTTCGATATCAACGAACCGGGATGACATTTCCCGGTTTTTTTTCTTTTCTGGCCGATTATAGTCGGGCTCGATTAGTTAAAGCAACAAATTACCATCATACCCACTGGTATAATGTGGGATACATTATATTTTATCAACCGGCATAATCATTAATTAGCGTAAAATTTGACCACTGGAAAGGTACCAGGTGCTGAAAATATGGGGTCAAGAGTGTACGCAGATATTACCTTTTTCCTTAATTTCATTATGGATTTCTTGATCCTCTGGGTAACTGCTCGCTTAACAGGGGTTCCCATTGCTTATTTTCGTATAGGAATAGCTGCTTTGCTGGGGGGAGTTTATGCGGTTGGGTACCTATTTCCTGAGCTGTCTGCGGCCTATTCCTTGCCTATGAAAATTCTATTTTCAGTATTTATGGTTGTCATTGCCGTTTGGCCGCGTACCTGGCCTGACCTGAAGAAAAGCCTGCTACTGTTCTATGGCCTTAATTTTCTGGTCGCAGGAGCTAGCATTGGCTTCTCCTATTTGGTTCAGTCATCCTATCGGGTCGTTTATTCCCGTTGGTGGTGGCTATTAGCAGGAGTTAGTTGTGTCTTATTTATAGGGGTATTCGGCAAGAACTGGCTGACCCAACGCCTGGTGCCGCGATTGTTGAAGTTTCCAGTGCAGTTGACCTTTGATCGCAACCGATGTTCCGGCCAGGGATTTGTTGACACTGGTAATGGTCTACGGGATCCCCTGACCAACCGACCGGTAATTATAGCTGAATATCAGCTGTTGAAGGACTGTTTGCCTACCGATTTCCAGAGAGCTTTAGAGGACAGCCAGACTCAGGAAGAAATGCTAGATAAGCTTAGCCAAAGTAGTTGGGCTAACCGTTTGCGATTAATCCCCTTTACTTCTATCGGCAAGAAGAATGGACTCATGGTAGGGATCCGTGCCGATGAGATTAAAGTTGCCCTGGGTAAACAAGATATTGAACACAGCAATATGGTGATAGGTATATATCCGGATAAGCTCAGTTCGGAGGAACGGTACCAGCTCTTAATACCCTGTGAAGTTTTGGAAAATGGATAGGGGAGGGTCAATAATGAAATGGTGGTCAACCTGGAAATTGCGACTGTATGTTTTGCGCTGGCTTTTGGGGCGCGGGAAGCCAAAGTTTATTCACTATATCGGATCTACAGAGGTTTTGCCTCCCCCCCTGAAGGAGCATGAAGAGTTTGATTTAATTACTCGTCTTGATCAGGGCGATATGGCGGTAAAGGCCAAGTTAATAGAACACAATCTCCGTTTGGTAGTATACATAGCTAAGAAATTTGAAAATACCGGCATAAACATCGAAGACCTGGTTTCAATAGGCACCATTGGATTGATCAAGGCAGTAAACACTTTCGAACCCAAGAAAAACATTAAATTAGCCACCTATGGTTCCCGCTGCATTGAAAATGAAATACTGATGTATTTGCGGCGGAACTTGAAGAATAAGGTGGAAGTGTCTTTGGATGAGCCTCTCAATGTGGATTGGGATGGCAACGAATTACTACTTTCGGATGTTTTAGGAACCGAAAGTGATATGATTTACAAAAAAATAGAAAGCGATGTTGAAAAGCATCTGCTCTGGCAAGCAATGCACAAGCTAAATCCCCGGGAAAG
>DBRE01000121.1:25581-27670 GCA_002305535.1 Syntrophomonas sp. UBA1376 | reverse complement strand
CTGACTCCGAATAATTCCAGCGCTTAGCGAGAATACTTCTACCAACACCCCATCGACTCAATAATTCAAAATTGAAGGGGAAGGAGCAGGCTGCTTTGATCAACAAAGTTGAAATCTGTGGAGTAAATACTTCTAAACTTCCCGTGTTAAAGAATGATGAAATGCGAACTCTTTTCAAAGCTATGCAGGCAGGTGATAATTCAGCCCGAGAACAGTTGATTCAGGGCAATCTACGGTTGGTACTCAGCGTTATTCAAAGGTTTAGCAATAGAGGAGAATATGTGGATGATCTTTTTCAAGTAGGTTGTATTGGCCTGATCAAAGCCATAGACAACTTTGATCTGAGCCAAAATGTGCGTTTCTCAACCTATGCGGTTCCTATGATCATAGGGGAAATCAGACGTTATCTGCGCGATAACAATGCGGTGAGAGTATCGCGTTCGCTGCGTGATATTGCCTACAAAGCTCTGCAGATCAGGGAGAGACTGGTTTCTGTTCAGGCATCTGAACCTACCATCGCTCAAATTGCTGAAGAGCTACAAGTGCCCCGTGAAGAAGTAGTTTTTGCCTTGGATGCCATTCAGGATCCGGTGTCGTTATTTGAACCAATTTATAATGATGGCGGAGATCCCATCCTGGTAATGGATCAGATAAGCGACGACCGCAGTAGTGATGAATTATGGCTGGAGGAAATTGCTATAAAGGAAGCTATGAAAAAGCTTAATAACCGGGAAAAACATATTGTATCCCTGCGCTTTTTCCAGGGTAAGACTCAGATGGAGGTTGCCGATGAAATAGGTATATCACAAGCACAGGTATCACGTTTGGAAAAAGCCGCCTTAAAACAATTACGCAAGTTTATTTAGCAAAAGGAGGAAGGAATAGTGAACAAAAACCTTTTAGTGGTCTTCCTAATCGGTGTTATTCTGGCTTTGCTCCTTCCTCTGACGGAACAGTATACCGCCAGTGAATTAGCTTTTACCTATGACAATCTGGTGCAGCTTAACCTGGGAGCTAAATAGGTATAACTATACAGAAAAACGAACGCGCGGGGCGATGTGGGCATCGCCCACTACGAACCTACCGGCAAACTACCCCAACAAAAGATCCTAACTATCCTCAAAATAAGGTGTTTTGCTTTAAGCAGACACTTTTTTTTGTTAAAATGGGGGCGGATGGGAGGTAATACCATGAACCAGAATGAGGTGTTTTTGCAGTGGACTGGTAAAAGAAAACCACATTGGGATTCAGGTGATTGCCAGATACTGCAGACAACCTGGCCCCATCCAAACCAAACCCTGACCTTTTCCCATCGATCTCGCCCAGAAATCAGCAATCAACTCTTAATAGGGACTGACCATCAGGTAATGGCCTGGTTGCTTGCTAATGGATACCAGCAAAGCTTTGACTGTATATACCTGGATCCTCCTTACTTGAGCGACAACAAGTATTACGCTCAGCTGAAAATCGAGATTGACAGTGGAGTCGAATCGATCAAACAGCAGGTGTTTCATGATGATGGCTATCGGGATCAATCTGCCTATTTGCAGCACCTCTATCAAACCGCATCTATGGCCAGAGAACTCTTGTCAGAGCAGGGAAGTCTGTTTGCTCATTTGGACTGGCACTCCTCCCATTATGTAAAGGTCATGCTGGATGAGATTTTCACACCCCACCGCTTTATAAATGAGATAGTCTGGTGCTATGGAGGCGGTAGCGGAACAAGGAGTCATTTTCATCGCAAACATGATGTTATTCTCTGGTATAGCCGAGGAGCGGATTACATTTTCAATCCCCAGTATAGGCCTTACTCACCCGGCACATTACAAAGAGGTTTGACCAGGGTTAAGGGTGATCGGTATAAATTAGACAGCCGAGGTGCCTTGCTGCAAGATTGGTGGAGCGATATACCAAAGATCTTGAGTCCTACGGCCGTGAACAATTGGAAATTTCCCACCCAAAAGCCCGTGGAACTGTTGGAACGTATTATTAAGAGTGCCACTTTGGAAAGCTCGCTGGTAGGAGATTTTTATGCCGGATCTGGTACCACCGCCGAAGCTTGTGAAAGGTTGGGACGACCATGGGTAAT
>DBRE01000121.1:0-25486 GCA_002305535.1 Syntrophomonas sp. UBA1376 | reverse complement strand
TGTCGTGGTTAGATTTTTGGGAACTGGGCTGGATGGAGGAAAACCGGTTTATTTCTATGGTGCAAGCCGTTCCAGTAAAACGCGGACAGGATCTACCGCTCACTCTCACCTTCAGAATTGATCAAACTCAAACGACGCAATTGCATAACCTGGTAGTGCAAGCCTGGGATATCCAAGGAGGGCTGGTAAGACAACCTCTAGTATGGTCTGACCAGCAATGACCTCCCTAAATCCCGAGAAAACAATCATTTACGAATACGATGCTGTTCCAACAGACGATGAATATCCGTTTCTTTGTCATCTCCATAAGGAAGCCACATCTCTTCGAATACGTTCTCATCCAGAACATCTTCTCGCTGCAGAGAACTGCGCAGACGTTTGCGGAAAGAAGATAAAGGTTCGGAAGTAAAGATACGCATTTTTCTCCCCCTTGCATGTTTTATTGGCGCTGCATACTGCGTCCCAGCAAATAAACGCCTGCAATAGCCACAGCATGCAGGGCCCACCATCCAGGTTCCATCATACTGAAAGTACCGGGATCGACCTTGTTCTGTCCCATGATTCTTTTGCTTAATGAATTTTTATGATCCATGAAACCCATCAGAGTTGAAAACAAACCTATCACTCCCTTGTCTCATTCTTCAATCATATTTTCCCCGCTGAGCAAAATATTAAGATAAGTAAATAATGTATCCATCTGCATTATTCGGAAATAAAATATTGCTGTTGAGGAAAAAACAGGAAAAGTTCTTGCTTTGCTATAGTATTTATGGTATCAATGGCGTTAGAGTTTTACTGTCCTAAAAGGCGGGGATATATGCATGGATCGATGGGAAAAGGCGGCCTTATGTGAAATCAATTCTCTCAATGGTGTGGGTAGAAGCACACTGTGGAAAGGGCTTAACAAATGTGGCAGTTTCTTAAAGCTATACCAAGCTAATGAAACCATATTGCGTCAGGTTTTGCCACCGGAAGCTGTCACCGATTTACTCAACTCGCGCCGCTCCAAGGTATCATTGGATTGCTTGGAACGCCTGGAAGCGCATGGGTTTGAAGTTTTGACCATACTTGATCAGAATTATCCTCATTTTCTTAAGACTATTCATGATCCGCCTTTTGTTTTATACTGTGCTGGCAACACCGATTTGTTCACTGGGTTTGGTCTGGCCATCGTCGGTTCAAGAAACGCTTCGCGCTATGGTAGAAGTGTGGCTCGCCAACTGGGAGAAGAGCTAGCTGGATATGGAGTCATAGTGATCAGCGGTATGGCGCGAGGTATAGATACTGAAGCCCATTTGGGAGCACTTAATACCGGAACCACCATTGCTGTTTTGGGAAGCGGCTTGAATGTAGTGTATCCTAGAGAGAATCAAGCACTGTATGAACGGATAAGAATTCAGGGATTGGTGATAAGTGAATTCCCCCTTGACTCACCACCGGATCCCAAACATTTTCCCATGCGCAATCGCATCATATCCGGTTTAAGCCGGGGCGTTATTGTCGTGGAAGCCCGGGAAAAAAGCGGTGCACTTATCACTGCAGATATGGCCTTGGAACAGAACCGTGATGTTATGGCAGTACCCGGCCCAATTACTACCAAGAACAGCATAGGTACCAATCGTTTGATCCAGCAGGGAGCTAAACTAATCATAGACATCCAGGATATAATTTTCGAGTATCCTGATTATGATTGGCAGACACCAGCTGATTCACTAGTTGTAGAAGGGGTCTTATTCAAAGAGCAGGATAGTGAAGAAGCGGAGATTTTACAGTTGATCGAATTAGACGGTATTCACTTTGATGAACTGCTGCAGAGAACTAACCTGGATCATGGTACCCTGAGTTCTTTACTGCTAAAACTAGAATTGAAAGGGATAGTGACTTCGACCCCGGGTAATTACTATGTTAAGATACGGTAGACTTAAACTTGAATAGGCATAATATCTTTGAAGAGGTGATCTGGTTGGCAGAGACCACACTGGTGATTGTTGAGTCAGCAGCCAAAGCGAAAACACTAAGTAAATTTCTAGGAAAGAATTATCGGGTGAAAGCATCGGTTGGACACATTAAGGATTTGCCCAAAAGCAAACTGGGAATAGATATTGATAATGATTTTGAACCACAATATATTACCATTCGCGGCAAAGGGGATTTGCTCAAGGATATCAAGGACGAAGCCCTGAAATCCAAACGAGTGTTACTGGCAACTGACCCGGATCGTGAGGGAGAAGCCATCGCCTGGCATCTGCAAAATGCTATGCGTATTCCTGGCGACGCTAAATGCCGGGTGGAATTTATTGAAATAACTAAGGATGCTGTTAAGAATGCTATCAAGAATCCTCGTCCCGTTGACCTAGATAGAGTAAATGCTCAACAAGCTCGACGAGTGCTGGACAGACTGGTTGGATACAAATTGAGCCCCTTACTGTGGAGCAAAGTTCGCAAAGGTTTGAGTGCTGGACGAGTGCAGTCAGTAGTTGTGAGGCTGATATGTGAACGTGAAGAAGAAATAAGGCAGTTTGTGCCCGAAGAGTATTGGAGCATAGAGGCACTGTTACAAACCAGTGAAAAAGCCAGCTTTACAGCACGACTGGTGGGCTACGAAGATAAGAAAATCAAAATTGCCAATGAAGCTGAAAAAAACCGCATTGTGGCTGACTTAGCCGATAGTGTTTTCATTGTGGCGGCTGTTGAAAAAAAGCAAAAGCGTAAGAAGCCGAATCCACCCTTCATTACCAGCACTTTGCAGCAGGAAAGCTCAAAGCGATTAAACTTTTATAGTCAGCGTACCATGCGGGTAGCCCAGGATCTATACGAAGGATTAGAGATGGGCAAAGAAGGAACCGTAGGTCTTATCACTTATCTAAGAACTGATTCTACCAGAGTATCCTCTACGGCACAGGAAGAAGCAGCCAGCTTTATAAGCGAGCAATATGGCCGAGAATATGTACCATCCCAACCCAATCAGTATAAAAGCCGCAAATCGGCCCAGGATGCCCATGAGGCAATTCGTCCCACCTCAGTTTACAGAACTCCTGACTCGGTAAAGCCATTTTTGTCCCGGGATCAATATCGGCTTTATAAACTGATATGGGAGCGTTTTGTTAGCAGCCAGATGACACCTGCTGTTTATGACACGATTTCGGTGGATATTAAAGCGGGAGCTTATTTATGGAGGTCTACTTCTTCACAGCTAAAATTCGATGGGTATAAAAAGGTATATAACGATCAGGAGGGGGAAGAGAATAAAAACACCATACCTCCCCTTAAACCAGATGAAAAACTCTATTTGCTTAAGTTAGAACCTGAGCAGCATTTCACTCAACCGCCACCCCGCTTTACGGAAGCTAGTCTGGTAAAACTACTGGAAGAGAAGAACATTGGCCGACCCAGTACCTATGCGCCTATTATTGATACCATTCTCAAAAGGTATTATGTAGAACGGGTGAATAAACAATTTGTTCCTACTGAACTGGGCTTTATAGTGGTGGATCTACTGAAGGAGAATTTTAATAACATCATGGAAGTAGAATTCACGGCTGAGTTGGAAGAAGATCTGGATCGCATAGAAGAAGGACAGATGGACTGGCGGAAGGTAATAAAAGAGTTTTATCAACCATTTGCAGAAGATCTGGAAAAAGCTCAGCAACTGATCGAAAAGGTGGAAATCAAAGATGAGGAGGCCGGTAAAGATTGCCCTCAATGTGGGCGGCCTCTCCTTATTAAATACGGACGTTTTGGGAAGTTCTTAGCTTGCTCGGGATTTCCTGAGTGCCGGCACACGGAATCTATTAATGAAGATATCGGGGTAAAATGCTTTCAGTGTGGGGGGGACATTATTGCCCTTAAATCCAAAAAGGGACGCAGATTTTACGGTTGTAGCAATTATCCGGATTGTTCATTTCGGTCCTGGAATAAACCTACCGGTGAAAAATGCCCTCATTGCGGGGATGCCATGGTAGAGAAAAATGACCGTAAACAGGGGGTACAGGTCATATGTCAAAACAGCGAATGCAAGCATCGACAGGAAGTGAGTGTGTAATTGGCAGTAGTACACGTGATTGGCGGCGGCCTGGCCGGGTGTGAGGCTGCCCACTATATTGCTAACCAGGGTATCGAGGTCATTCTTTGGGAGATGCGACCTGATCAAACTACTCCGGTACATCGGACTCCATACCTGGCGGAATTAGTCTGTAGCAACTCGCTCAAATCGGAACAGGAACATACCGCCCAGGGTTTGCTTAAAACTGAGATGCGAATCCTGGGTTCATTATTACTTCAATGTGCCGAACAAACTCGAGTGCCTGCGGGCAGCGCCCTGGCGGTCGATCGCGATTTGTTTGCCGAGAAGGTCACCAGACTGTTAGAGGATCATGCTAACATCGAGATCATTCGTCAAGAAGTGGTAGACATACCCAAAGACCAACATGTCATTATTGCCACTGGACCACTAACCTCCCCACGACTGTGGCAAAATCTGCAAGAACTGACTGGTACTGATAACCTGTTTTTCTATGATGCGGTTGCCCCCAGTGTAACCACAGCCAGTTTGGATATGAGCACGATTTACCGGGCCTCCCGTTATGGCAAGGGAACCGATGATTATCTTAACTGCCCCTTGACCAAAGAGGAGTATGAATCATTTCATCAAGCCATGGTCGAAGCTGATATAGCCGAGGGCCATAGTGTTGACCAAGGTCTGTTTTTTAATGCCTGTATGCCGGTGGAGGTTTTAGCCCGACAGGGAATCGATACCCTCCGCTACGGGCCCATGCGCCCGGTAGGTCTGAATAATCCTCGTGATAATTCCCGACCTTATGCGGTGGTGCAACTGCGGCAGGAAGATAAAGACGGCAGAATATTTGGATTGGTAGGATTTCAGACTCGTCTCAAATGGGGCGAGCAGGATCGGATATTTCGCATGATACCGGGGTTGGCAAAGGCTGAATTTGTACGCTATGGAGTGATGCACCGTAACAGCTATATCAATAGCCCACAATTACTGCAGCCTACTCTGCAGTTGAAAAACAATCCCCAACTATTTTTTGCCGGTCAGATCACCGGGGTAGAAGGTTATATGGAATCGGCTGCTACCGGCATAATCGCTGGAATCAATGTCGCTCGCACCTGTAAGGGTCAACAACCGCTTATACCAGGTGAAAATACCATGATAGGTGCTCTACTTCGATTTATTTCTACAGCCAGTAGTGTTAACTTCCAACCTATAAACGCTAGTTTTGGTTTGCTGCCAGAGCTGGTTCCTGCCGTGAAGAATCGCCAGAAACGCTACCAGGGATATGTGGAGCGAGCTATACTGCAGACGAAAGAATATTCAGAATTGTTGCGGCTGTAGTTGTAAAATTGTCAGACATATGCTAGGATGGGCTTTATAGGTAGAATATAGAGGCGATTATATGCTATTTCAACATGTGGAAGGATTTCTGGACTATCTTCGAATTGAGAAAAGTGCATCAACATTAACCTTAGTTAGTTATCGAACCGACCTGGGGCAATTTTTGTCATTTCTAGCCCGACAATATTCTGTCTCTCGCCAAGATATTTCCGCCGAATTATTAAACCATAAATCAGTACGTGAGTATTTGGCACAACTACAAGAAAAGGGTATGAGTCGTTCGACTATGGCACGTAAATTAGCTGCTCTGCGTTCATTTGTACGCTACTTGTGCCGGGAGAATGTTCTGCGCAACAATCCTATCGCGGCTGTATCCACCCCCAAGCAGGACAAAAGACTCCCCAAATTCCTTTATCCTTTGGAAATCCAAATACTGATGGATGCTCCGGATACCTCCAAACCACTTGGTTTAAGAGATAAGGCTATACTGGAAACCCTCTATGCGGCCGGTTTGCGGGTCAGTGAACTGGTCGGGTTAAAAGTAAACGATGTGTATTTTGATGAAGAACTGATCAAAGTATTTGGAAAAGGGAGCAAAGAGCGCATTGTTCCATTGGGAAGTCAGGCACTTCTTAGCCTAAACAATTATCTGCAAAAGGGGCGCCCTTTTCTGGAGAAAGGCAAGCAAGAAGCCCTATTTCTAAACAGATTGGGGACGCAACTGTCAGATCGAAGTGTCCGTAATATCATAAACAAATATGTGGAGGAAGCTGCCTTGCAACAGAAGGTAAGTCCTCATACCTTGAGACATTCATTTGCTACTCATTTACTCAATGGTGGGGCGGATTTGCGTTCTGTACAAGAACTGTTAGGGCATGTAAAGCTATCTACCACTCAGATATACACACATCTTACCACAGAGAATATTCAGCAAGTGTACCATGAAACTCACCCGCGGAGGTAAAGCTATATGTTTCAGGCAACCACAATCGTAGCAGTTCGTAAAGGTGCTCAGACTGCCATTGCTGGAGACGGACAGGTCACCATGGGTCAAAATACCGTTATGAAGCATCATGCCAATAAGATCAAGAAACTGGCTGACGGTAATGTAATTGTAGGATTTGCCGGCGCAGTGGCCGATGCCTTCACGTTATTCGCTAAGTTCGAAGAGAAATTAAAACAGGCCAATGGCAATTTAACCAAGGCGGCGGTGGAGGTGGCCCGGGAATGGAGAACCGATCGAGTGCTCCGTAATCTAGAGGCCTTGCTGTTGGTGGCAGACCGGGAAAAAATGTTTATTATATCAGGTACGGGGGAGGTAATTGAACCGGATGACGGAATAGCGGCGATTGGTTCAGGCGGATCCTATGCTATGGCAGCGGCACGTGCCCTAGCTCGCCATACTGATTGGGAAGCGGCAGCCATCGTGAAGGAAGCTCTTTTAATTGCCTCCGAGATATGTGTTTATACCAATGATGAGATAACCGTACAGGTGATTGATTAATCAAAGGAAAGGAAGACCAGAGTGGAACCTTGGAATATGACCCCACGTGAAATAGTCCAGGAACTGGACAAACATATTGTCGGTCAAAATGCAGCCAAAAAAGCAGTCGCTATCGCTTTGCGTAATCGTTATCGTCGCAAAATGCTCAGCGAGGAACTGCGGGAGGAAGTCTATCCCAAAAACATAATAATGATTGGTTCTACCGGAGTGGGTAAAACCGAAATCGCCCGCCGCCTGGCACGTTTGGTGAAAGCACCATTTATAAAAGTAGAAGCATCAAAATTTACTGAAGTTGGTTATGTGGGACGGGATGTTGATTCGATGGTGAGAGATCTCGTACAGACTTCCATACGTATGGTGAAAAGCGACAAATATGAGGAGGTGGAAGACAAGGCAAAACAGCTGGCAGAGGAGCGCATTGTTGATAGTATACTACCTTTGCCCAGACCAAAAAGCCGCGCTTCTAAAAACCCGTTTGAGTTTCTCCTGGGAGGAATGAGCGAACCGAGTGATAGTGACGACAGTTTGGACGCCCGTGTTCATGAGGCAGAGCAGAAGCGTCAAATTATTCGTCAAAAGTTGTCTCGCATGGAGTTGGAACAGGAAATCATAGAAATCGAAGTGGAAGAAAATAATGCGTCTTTTATGGAGGTTTTCTCTGGATCTGGGGTTGAAGAAATGGGCATAAACCTCCAGGATATGTTTGGCAACTTAATTCCTAAGAAACGTAAAAAGCGGCGGGTAACGGTCGAAGAAGCCAAAAAAATATTTACTCACGAAGAAGCTCAACGCTTACTGGACATGGATGAGATTCACCGTGAGGCTATTATGCGAGCGGAACAGGACGGAATCATATTTCTCGATGAAATTGATAAAATTGCCGGCAAGGACAGTGGCTATGGGCCTGATGTCTCTCGGGGAGGCGTGCAGAGGGACATTCTACCCATTGTGGAGGGTTCAACTGTGGTAACCAAATATGGTCCAGTGAAAACCGATCACATACTTTTCATTGCTGCGGGAGCTTTTCATGTGAGCAAACCCTCCGACTTAATTCCTGAATTACAGGGTCGATTTCCTATTCGGGTGGAGTTGGAAAGCCTCACCCGCGAAGACTTACGCAGAATATTTGTTGAGCCCCACAATTCTCTGGTTAAGCAGTATGTTGCTTTACTAGAGACCGAAAAAGTACATATTTCTTTTACGGATGAAGCTATTGACTATATTGCTGATATGGCTTTTGAAGTGAATGCTAAAACGGAGAATATTGGTGCCAGAAGGTTGTACACTATAATAGAAAAGGTATTGGAAGACTTGCTTTTCGATGCTCCCGACCATGCACAGGAAACTATTATTATAGACAAAACCTACGTAGCAGAGCGTCTGAAGAAGATTGTTGAAGATGAGGATCTTAGCAGATACATCTTGTAGGAGGTTTGTAAAAATGTCCAAAACAATATTAGAGAAATCTAGAGCTATCAATAAAATTTTACAGAAGATTGCAGGTAATCCTGTAGATTTTTTTGAGATGGCAGAAGTATTGGCTGATAACCTGGAGTGCAGCGTTTTTATTGTAGGACGTCGAGGTGGAATCGGCGGCTGGGCCTTTCACGAAGGAGCTACTTGTGTAGAAATTGAAAACTTGACGAGCCACGCGGAACGCTTTCCAGAGAGCTTTAATCAGGAACTTATGAATCTACATGAGACTAAAGCTAATTTTGTTTTAGAGGAAGGCCGTCGCTGTATTTTTAATCCGGATAATGTCGTGTGTGACTGTTCCAAGCGCATCTGGTCCATAACTCCAGTCTTTGGAGGAGCGCGCCGTATAGGCACCTTGATTATGATGCGCGAAAATCTTGAATTTAGTGATGAGGATATTGTTCTGGCTGAGTATGGGGCTATCGTAGTAGCCAACGAAATAATGCGTATGCGGGCTGAACGAGTTGAGGAAGAAGCCCGTAAAAAAGCTTCCGTGCAGATCGCTTTGGCTACTTTATCTTACTCGGAAAGAGAAGCCATTGAACACATCATTGCAGAATTGGATGGTTCAGAAGGTTTACTAGTAGCCAGCCGAATCGCTGATAAAGTCGGCATAACCCGTTCAGTTATTGTCAGTGCTTTACGTAAGTTTGAAAGTGCTGGGGTTATTGAATCTCGATCCCTGGGGATGAAAGGTACATATATAAAAGTGCTCAATGACTACCTTTTCGAAGAACTGAAACGCCAGTAGGGATTTTCATTACAGACTGATTGAGTAAGTTATCTATTAAGATGACTAGCCTGCTTGATAAGGCTAGTCATTAATTTTTGCAAAATTCGGCCTTTTTTACCCAATATTTTTGTGAATAGCAGGATTTTTGGGCGATAAAGTAGAAGAAATGGCCAGGAGGTGATGAATATGTTTAGCAGAATATTCAACTCACCCACCCAGAAGCTTCTGGCTAATGCTCTGGATGGATCCGAGCTTCGCAATAGAGTAACTGCCAATAACATTGCTAATGCCAATACGCCCGACTTTAAGCGTAGTGAAGTTCTTTTTGAGGAACAGCTACGTCAGTTAGTAGTTGATCAAAAACAGCCTACCCCACTAAAAGTAACCAATCCTCGGCATATTCAAGTGGCAAGAAATCCAAAAGAATTTAGACCGGAAGTATATGAGTTAAATGATTTGAGCTATCGCAACGATGGTAATAATGTGGATATCGAGGTTGAAACGTCCACTATGATCAAAAACAGTCTCTATTATAACGCAGTCAGTTCCAGTATGACTCAGGAGATCCGACTGCTGAGAATGGCAATTACGGGGAGGAGTTAATCATGTCTTTTCTGTCCAGTCTGGATATTAGCGCTTCCGGCCTTTCAGCGCAACGCTTGCGTATGGATACTATCGCTAACAACATGGCCAATGCTGAGACTACCAGAAACAGCAATGGAACAGGACCATATCGCCGCCAGGTAGTAGTATTTGAAGCGCGTTCAGCCCAGAGTACCAGTAAGTTCAAGAGTATTATGCAGGATAGTATTAATCAACAGGTGGGAAATGGGGTGCGTGTTAAAGAGATTCGCGAGGTAAATGAAGCCGAAGCTCCTTATCGCCGGGTTTATGAACCATCGCACCCAGATGCTGATGAACAGGGATATGTAAACTATCCTAATGTGAACATTGTAGAGGAAATGATCAACATGATCTCAGCTACTCGTGCCTATGAAGCCAATGCCAAAGTCATAGAATCTACCAAATCAATGGCGACAACAGCCTTACGAATTGGACAGTAAGGGAGGTAGCTAAATGCGTCTGGAACTGTTAGATGCTAACTTTGTTCCAAAAAATATCACCGAATCCAACGATCCCCGGGTGTCTTCCGGCAGCTTTATTGAATATCTAAATAATGCTCTACAGGATGTAGATAGATTACAGGTTGAGGCTTCCGCTGGGGCCCAGAAGATGGCCCTGGGCGATGAAGAGTTTCTTCACAACACGGTACTGGCTTACGAGAAGGCTAGCTTAGCTCTTCAGCTCACTTTAGAAATCCGTAATCGAATTGTCGAAGCTTATCAGGAAATCATGCGAATTCAAATGTGATTGTTATATTGATTGTTGAGGAGTAAGCCACATGGAAAACCTAGTGACCAGTCTTAAGCAGTTGTGGACAAATATCAAGGAATTTTGGAGTAAACTAACCCTGAACCAGAAAGTAATCGGCTCAGGGGTAGTTTTACTTGTGACTATAATGATACTAGTAATGGTCTTAAACATGGCCCCATCGAAACCCATGGAAGTTCTTTATACTGATCTCACTCCCAAAGACGCTGCCGCTATCATCGAGAAATTGGATGAAGAGCGAATCACCTACCAACTTGAAAACGAAGGCACCACGATTTTAGTACCATCTGAAAGCAAGTACAATACCCGCCTAAAACTTGCTGCTGAGAATTTGCCCCAGGGCCACGCTGGTCTGGAACTATTTCGGGAAACCAGTTTTGGCGAAACCCAAATGGACAAAAAAGTAAAATACCAGGAAGCCCTACAGGGAGAATTAGCCAGAACTATTCAATCCTTAGACAAAGTCAGAGCTGCCAATGTGATTCTGGCCATGCCAGAAGATACCCTTTTTTCGGATAACGAACAGCCTGCCAAAGCATCGGTGGTAATACGTACTCAGGATAGCCAGGTCTTGACTTCCCGGGAAGTACAGGGAATTCTTAATCTGGTTGCTAACAGTGTAGAAGGCCTGACTACGGAGAATGTAGTTATTGTTGATCAATATGGCAATATGGTCTCTGACAATATGTTGCTAGATAATCAAAACATAACTAGCCAGGTTCAGGCTCAAATGCTGATGAAGCGATCCTTTGAAAAAGAGAAAGAAAAAGCTATCCAGACTATGTTGGATAAAACACTAGGGCAGGATAATTCTGTGGTGCGCGTGCATGCGGATCTTATTTTTGACAACCGGGAACAGCGGGATGAACGCTACTTTCATGATGAAGACGGACCATTTATACGCAGTCAGTCCATCACCGAGGAAGCCAGCACCCAGACTACTGTTAATCCAGTTGGTATTCCAGGTACCGACACCAATATTCCCCAGTATTTAGAGGTGGATCCCAATGCTCAGGGAGAATCTACCTATGAAAGGGAAACCAGTGACACCAATTATGAGATCAACCGTACCGAAACAGTAACTCAATTTGCCAAAGGAGATGTTAACTATAACAATTTAACTGTCTCGGTTTTGGTTAACCGTTCTTCTCCTCAGCAAGAAACCTTGGGCGATACCGAGGAGGTGCGCATTGAGAAAATACGTTCCATTGTTGCCAGTGCCACTGGACTTAAACCGAACAACAATGACGGGGTCAGTTTGGAAGATCAGATTTCGGTAGCTTTGATCGATTTCTATACTGAACCGCAGCCAGAACCAGCAGCACAATCTGTAATCAGCCAATTGATGCAATCACCTTTAGCTCCTGTACTGATTGCGCTTTTAGCCCTTCTGTTATTGGTATTAATCATACTCTTGCTGCGCAAACGTTCGGCGACCGCTGAAATAGAAGGACTTGACTCCCAGTTTGAAACCGTAGCCGAAGAAGAGTTGCGCTTGGAGGATCTCATCGATAAGAAGATGACACCAGAAGAAAGAGAGCGCCAGAGAGTTCGCCAGGAAGTAGATAAACTGATCGAAGAAAACCCCGAAGATGCCGCTCAAGTATTACGGGCCTGGTTATCAGAGGATATGAGGTGATTTGTGACATGGCAGTTGTTGGAAAAAGGGCATTAAGTGGTCGGCAAAAGGCCGCCAACTTCCTAATATTTCTGGGACCTGAAAAATCGGCTCTATTGTTTCAACATTTGAACGAAGAAGAAATCGAACAGATCACTCTGGAAATCGCGAATGTTCGCACGGTGGCTAATGAACATATAGACGATATATATCGAGAGTTTTTTGAAATGGCTTTGGCTAGTCAGTATATTGGTCAAGGTGGTATTTCTTATGCCAAAGAAGTTCTAGAAAGAGCTTATGGCTCTGAAAAAACGGTAGAAATAATCAGCCGCATATCTGCTTCATTACAGGTGCGGCCTTTTGACTTTATGCGAAAGACTGAAGCGGGGCAGTTGCTCAATTTTATTCAGTCAGAACATCCCCAGACTATTGCCTTGATATTAGCTTATCTCGATGCTGACAAAGCGGCCATGATTATTTCAGCACTTCCCACCGATCGGCAGTCAGAGGTTGCCAAACGTATTGCTATTATGGACACTACTTCGCCTGAAGTGATCAAGGAAGTAGAAAGAGTTCTGGAACGCAAATTATCTTCTATTGCCCCTCAGGAGTTAACTAATGCCGGCGGAGTCAAGTCGGTAGTAGAAATTATTAACCGCGTGGATCGCGGCACTGAGAAGACCATCATGGAGGCGCTGGAAATCCAGGATCCCGAGTTGGCCGAAGAAATCAAAAAGCTCATGTTTGTTTTCGAGGATGTGGTACTGTTGGACAACCGTTCCGTTCAGCGCGTGTTGCGTGAAGTGGAGTCACAGGATTTGGCTCTGGCTCTCAAGGGTGCCAGCGGGGAAGTATCCGAAAAAATCTTTACCAATATGTCATCTCGTGCATCGGAAATGCTGCGTGATGATATTGAATATATGGGCCCAGTACGTTTGCGGGATGTTGAAGAAGCTCAGCAACGCATCGTCAATGTTATTCGCCGCTTAGAAGAGATGGGAGAAATAGTGATTGCCCGGGGCGGAGGAGATGAGATCATTGTCTAAGATTATAAAAGGTGATCATCTTCAGGTTTCCGAGCCTCGTTTGCTGGAATTGAGCGAGATATTGCCCAGTCTGGAACAGGAAGAAATAAAACCAGCTTCGATAGAATGGCCCGAAGACACTGATTCAGTTATGGATGTGCAAGACGAGGCGGCTCGTATTATGCAGGAAACTGAACAAATGATGGTAGATCTTCTGCAAAAGGCGCGTAATGAAGCCCACGATATCTTGGACAGTGCCCGGGAAGAAGCTGAAATAACTCGCAGAAAAGCCCAGGAGGAGGCCCAACAACTGCGTGAGATAGCTTTCCAGGAAGGTTACCAGGAGGGAGTTACATCGGCTCAGCAAGCCATGCAGGCAGAACTATCTGCAACCACCCAACAATGCCAACAGATGCTGGATGAGGCTCGCACCACGAAGATGAACATGTTTCGCAGCAGTGAAGCAGATATGTTAAGAGTCTGCCTGGCAGTTGCCAAAAGGGTGGTGGCCGCTGAGGTGACTACTAACCCTGAGGTAGTATGTTCTATCCTGGAGGAAGCTTTATCATATATTGATCAACCTGACAATCTAACCCTAAGTGTCAATCAAAAAGACCTGGAAACCGTATTAGAACTAATGCAAAGTAATAATTTATCCGATATTGGTAATAAGGTGGCATTGGATGTACAAGTTGACAATCGCATGAGCCCTGGAGGGGTGCGACTGGACAGTGAGATTGGGACTGTAGATGCCCGACTGGAAACTCGACTTGCTAATGTGGAAAAAGCGTTTCAGGAAGTGTTTTTGGATGAATGAACCCACTCGACTGCAAGCCGATAAGGTGGTAGAAATGGTAGAGAGATTACCGGTTTGTCACCTTAAGGGAAAGATTTCCCAAGCCATTGGCTTAACGCTGGAAGCAACCGGACCGCGTTTGAGTTTGGGCGAGTTATGTTACATTCGCACTAATCATGGCACCCACCAGTATGTGCCGGCAGAAGTAGTTGGCTTTAGGAACAATCGCACTCTCTTGATGCCCTTAGGTGAGTTGGAAGGGATCGGCCCCGGCAGTGAGTTGATAGCTAGTGGCATTACTCTGCGAGTTAACGTGGGTATGCAACTGCGGGGCAGAGTTCTGAATGGGTTGGGAGAACCCATCGATGGCAAAGGTCCCTTGCGTACAACCATTACTTATCCAGTCATGAATCAACCCCCTGGACCGTTAAGCCGCCAACGAATTACCGAGATATTACCAGTGGGAGTAAAGGCCATCGATGCTCTCATCACGGCCGGAAAAGGTCAGCGTATGGGAATACTGGCTGGAAGTGGAGTAGGGAAAAGTACCTTAATGGGTATGATTGCTCGCAATACCGAGGCCGATTTGAATGTGATAGCCCTGGTGGGAGAACGAGGACGTGAAGTACGAGATTTTTTGGAACGGGATCTGGGAGATAAGGGGCTGGAACGCTCAGTAGTAGTTGTCGCTACCTCAGACCAGCCAGCCTTGGTAAGGATCAAGGGTGCTTTTGTTGCAACCAGTATTGCTGAGTATTTTAGGGATCAGGGCCTAGATGTACTTTTATTGATGGACTCTTTGACCCGTTTTGCTTTAGCCCAGAGAGAAGTGGGACTTGCCACTGGCGAACCTCCTGCTACCCGAGGCTATACACCGTCGGTTTTTGCTCTGTTGCCACGTTTATTGGAACGAGCCGGTACCTCTCAAAATGGTACCATTACTGGATTATACACGGTATTGGTAGAGGGCGATGATATGAATGAACCTATTACAGATGCGGTGCGGGGTATAGTGGATGGCCATATTGCTTTAAGCAGAAACCTGGCCGCCATGAACATATATCCGGCCATTGACATTCTGAATAGTATCAGCCGTGTAATGATCGATATTGTAGAGCCTGCCCATATGCAAGCTGCTAACCGTTTTAGAAGTCTTCTGGCCACATACCAGGATGCTAGTGACCTGATCGACATCGGGGCTTATAAGCAGGGGGCTAATCCAAAGATTGACGAGGCTCTAGAGCATATCGATAATATGCAGAATTTTGTCCGTCAGGAAATATATGAGGATGCTCCATTTGAGCGCACTATTGATAACCTGCGACTAAGCATAGGAGAGCAGGTGATAAGTAAATGAAGCCTTTTGTTTATCGATTTGAACGCAAATTAGGCCTGGTTAGGCAGGAAGAGCAGGCAGTCAGACAGGAACTGCATCTTTTGATGATGGAACGTGACCGTATTGTGGAAGAACTGGATCATCTCCAATTACGCATACATGGATTGGAGGAGATAATCCGCAATTATCAGGGCAATTGGCTGGTACCGGAAGCAGGACTGTGTAAAGAATATCTGCCTATTGTCAAAGAACACTTTCTACACAAGACCGATGAACTGCTGCAAGCTGAAGAAAGGGTAGAAGAGGCCCGCAACCGGGTCATAGAAAAGAAACGCGAAACGAAAACCTACGAAAAACTGCGAGAGAATGACTGGCAGGATTATCGCTATGAGTTGAATCGTGAAGAGCAGAAGGAGATCGATGAACTGGCTATGGCAGCCGAAATCCGCAATGTCAGCCGTAAGGGAACAGGATCATGAATATTATTAAAGGTGGTTTATTAACCCTAATAGTTGTGGCGATCATCAGTGGCTCTGTATATATGTTAATGGTAATGGATATTATTCCGGCTCCTGCATTGTTACAAAAACTACCAGTGGTGGGGGAGCGGCTTGTGCCGGAAAACAAGGTACTCTTAACCGCTGAAGAAAAGCTGCAAGAGAAGAGCGCCCAGCTAGAAAAAGACTTAACTCAGCGGGATGAGGAGATCGAAGAACTACAGAGCCAGCTGGAAGAAGCTGATAAGGAGATAAAAAGAGTTGCTACTCTTAACCAAGAACTGCAGAGTGAAAATGAATCCTTAAAACAACAGATTGAAGATTTGCAGACCGGCCGCGCAAATCAACAAGCCGCCTATAAGGACATGGCCAACTATTTTACTGAAATGAAAGCGCAAGAGGCTGCTGATCTGATATCCCGTCAAAGGGATCAGGATATTATTGGTATATTAAGCGAAATGGAGACTAGTAAGGCAGCGGATATCCTGGAAAAGATGGATCGGGACAAGGCCGCTGCTATTACCAGGCAGATGTTGGCAGTATCACCTTAGATGCAGCCTTCATTTATAAATTTTTGAAAGGAGGTGAACAGGATTAGAGCAGAGATGATTTTCAATACTGTAGCCAATAAGCCACCTGAAGCAGCTATTCGCCCGGGAAGACCTTCATCAGATACCCAAAGCAATTTTCGAAGCACTTTGCAGGAGGTAACCCAACGTCGGGAACCAATTAAACCCCAGTCGTCCGATCCAGGTTCTAAGCCGATCGGTGACGAAACTGTTAATACTGAGGTCACCTCAATGATGGAAGAGTCCAAGTCCAGCTCAGACCAGAAGGCTGAGGAGATGACAGCGGCGGTTTCGGCGACCTCAGTTAAGCTCGACTCAGCCCCGGATGGGTCTTCTCAAGCAGAAGAGATGGAGGAAATGACCCCCATAGTAGTGTCATCCTCCCCTGAACCAGAGTTGATCAGCAAGGCCACTGAGGAGCAAGTCCAGATGAAAGTAGCAGCGACTATAGCTGAAACCGTGCTAATAAGCACGACTGCAGGACAAGCTCAAGATTTGGTGGAAAAGGTAGCTACCACTGGATCAGTTACGATCTCCAGCAACGGGATGAATACCGGGGCGTTATCCGAGGGACTTGTGTCAGAACAGTCTCAGCCAGGTTCTACCAGTACCACTGTTGTTACCAATATGACCAATCAAGATAACGTTAGTGACACAGCAGCTAGATTAGTAGCCCATGCTGATGTCAAAACCGCGACCCAACAGGAGAACAGTAGAGTGACCGAGTTTTTATCCCCGGTGATAAGTAAGGCGGCAGAAGCTCAAAAGTTTGGAGAAACTCAGGCTAAATCAGACCAACAGAGCGCGAAAGAATGGGCCGAATTTGAAAACCGTAAACTAGCCGGAGAGAGGGTCAACATGATGCAACCATCGTCATCAGGAGAGAACAAACAGACTGGTGGAGAACCACGTATGGATAATGCTTTTCCAGTGGCTCGCGCCGAAGGCACCCAGGTAAAGTTTGCAGAATTCAATCAGGTGCTTCCTAAGGCGGATGTTCCAAACACTACGGTAGATTCCCAGGATGTATTAAATCAGATCGTACGCAAAGCCGAACTGATGTTTAGACTGAACAGTTCACAGATGAAGATCGAACTGCATCCCGAATTTCTAGGTAAGCTGACCATCAAAGTGATGGTTGAAGAAGGAGCAGTTACCGCTCGGTTTATTACTGACAATCATCAAGTAAAACAGATGTTGGAAGCAAATCTGGGTATGCTCAGACAAACCCTGGAGAGCCACGGGATGAAAGTGGAAAGAGCCGAAGTGGATGTGCAGTTGAATCAGGGTGGTCTATTTGACGGATCTGAAGGTCAACAGGGATGGAACTGGGGTCACCGATTGCCCCTCAGGACAACTGGCGCAAGTCTGACCGATGACAATGCTTATGATGCGGTCGGTTTTCTTCACGAAGATCTGGCCCAAGTCGATCACTATGGCATTCAAGCCGATGGCAGTCTCAACTTTTTGATTTAGGAGGTGAAAAAGTGGCAGTAAGTACGGACTATACCTATAGACCATTTATCAATAATGACAACTCCAGCACCGATAAAAAACAGGTCAAAGATGGCAGTGTGCTGGGTAAAGATGATTTCTTAAAACTGATGATTACTCAACTACGGCATCAGAACCCATTGGAACCAATGGATAATACTGAATATATCTCCCAGATGGCTTCCTTTAGTGCTTTGGAACAAATGAGCAATCTGAATACCAGCTTTGAAAAAATGGCAGCCCTGTGGTCTGATTACTTGATTCCCCAAATGCAGTGGCAGCAGGCCGCCCAAGTACTTGGTAAAACAGTGACCTATCAGAATCCTTCTACCGAAGAAGGTGCTCCGGGTTTTCTTACCGGTATGGTAGATTCGGTTCTAGCTAGGGATGGGCAGATATTTTTTATAATCAATGATACCGAGATATCTATGGACAGTGTCACCCAGATATGGGCCCAGAGTGACCCAAGCCTGGAACTCCTGGAAGATATTCGGGATCAGGTGAAAGATTTTTTAGGTAATATGGAAATGACTGAGGATGAGGCTCATGGATAACCGGATTTATTTTCCCCAGACAACGATCCCTCCCACTAATGTGGGGAAGGTCGATACCAAGAAAACAGCGACATCTGCCGGTGCTTTTAAGGAAGTACTGGAGAAGAAAATCGCCGGAGAACTGAAGTTTTCCCAGCATGCTCAGGAACGTCTCAAATCCCGGCATATCAATCTGGGGGAATTGGAGATGAAACAACTGCAGGAGGCAGTGGGCCGAGCCCGAGCCAAAGGGGCGCGCGAATCACTGGTCTTAATGGGAGAACTGGCTCTGGTAGTCAGTGTTAAGAACAATACCGTGATAACAGCGGTGGACGGTGCTAACTTAAGGGAAAACGTTTTCACCAATATTGATAGCGCTGTTATAATCTAGGGCTGGACCTCTTTGAGGAAGCCCTGAATGCTGAATGATTGAAGCATTCCAACTGCTTGAAAAATCAAAGGAGGTTAACGCTTATGATGCGTTCCATGTATTCAGCCGTATCCGGGCTGAAGAACCATCAAACCAGAATGGATGTAATCGGTAATAACATCGCCAATGTAAATACCACCGGGTTCAAGAAAAGCCGGGTGGTGTTCAAAGACTCACTTTATCAAAGCTTACAAGGTGCCTCGCGGGCTACTGGTGACCGAGGAGGAACCAACCCTATGGCTATCGGATTGGGTATGACCTTAAGCAGTGTCGACCAGATTCATACTCCCTCCACCACTACCTATACCAATAAAACTACTGATTTAGCTATTGACGGTAACGGCTACTTTGTGGTAGAAAGTGCCGGAGAAACATTCTACAGTCGGGCTGGTAATTTTGATTTTGACGAATGGGGCAACTTCGTCAATACCTCCAACGGCTATCGGGTCATGGGCTGGATGGCTGATAAAGATGGTATTATTGATACCGTGAAAGAATGTCAGGCTATTGATATCTCCGCTCTGAAATCAGTGCCTCCCAATGCTACTACTCAGATGCGCTTTATTGGCAATCTTAATTCAAATATCGGAGTCAACTATGCCCTAGCCGCTGCTGATCCCGATGATCCGATTCCCTTTGAGCCCGACACTCATTCACCGGTTGGTGGGGAAGCGGTAATCACCTCCAAGGATGTCTATGATGCATTGGGCAACAAACAGACTGTTTATTTCCGCTATTTTAAAGCCTATACTGGTGAAACCGGTGGGGAGTTAGATGATATTAAATGGTTCTGCGATATATCCTTAGACCCTGAATTTAGCGGAACACTGGCTGCCTATGATTCAGCTAATCCCAATGACATTTCCGGCGATACTGTACGACTTAGCGATGACATAATCCATTTCGATCCCAACGGTTATTTCGACGGTACCCCTAACATCAATCTGGTGATAAACCGGGATGAGTACGATACTGATCCTATAGATTTTACCATTGACTTTTCCCGACTGACCCAGTGGGAGTCCAAGTCAACCGCCTGGGCCGAGTTCCAAGACGGTTATACCATGGGCAGTCTGACCAGTTTCACCATTGGCCAGGATGGCACTATTCAAGGGGTTTATGACAATGGGACTACCAAGAATCTGGCCCGAGTAGCGCTGGCCAATTTCCAGAACCCTTCGGGGCTTATGCAAGTGGGCAACAGCCTGTTCCAGGTCTCCAACAACTCGGGTGATCCCCTGATTGGTGCGCCTGGAGACGAAGGCATGGGGGCGGTACTGCCCAGCAGTTTGGAGATGTCCAATGTTGATCTGTCGGAGGAATTTACTGATATGATTGTTACCCAGAGGGGCTTTCAAGCCAACTCGCGTATCATTACTACTTCCGATGAGATGCTGCAAGAACTGGTTAATCTGAAACGCTAGTAAATTATTCTTCCCGGGGATTTTTCCCCGGGAAGGCAATGAGGTGAAACTTTGATCTATTTGACCCGTCTAAATGGCGACAAGATTATGGTCAATGTTGATATGCTGGAAATGCTGGAGGAAACACCCGATACGGTGGTTACTTTGACCACGGGCAAAAAGATCGTGGTCAAAGAGTCAACCCGGCAGATCCGTGAGCAGGTCATCGCTTTTCGTAAGCTGATCGAGACCAGGCTCAAGAAATAGAAGTCCAGGAGGGATGCAGGTTGTCGGAAGAAAAGCCCGCAGAAGTGACAACTAAGAAATCTGATCTAAGAATCATTGTTATCGGACTGGTTTTTTTCCTGGTGGCTATGGCAGGCACCTACTTTTTCATAAGCAGTATGATGGCTCCCCTGCTGCCAGAAAAAGAGTCGGAAAAAGCAGAAACGGCTACAGGAAATCTGGTATCTATTGGCGAATTCACTACTAATGTGAATGATGTGGCTGGCAGTCGCTTCTTAAGAGTGGAAGTATATGTCGAAGTCTCTAAAGAAGACAAAAAGAATCAGGAAATAATTAATGAAGCCATGCCTATTATAAAAGACACTATTTTGAGCATTATGTCCTCGAAAACGGTGGCCGACCTCGATGTACGCAATCGCGACAACTTGAAGGCCGAGATAAAGAACGAACTGAATAAAAAAATTGGTTCTAAAATTATCCAGAATGTTTATTTTACCAGTTTTATTATGCAGTAGCCCTTATTTTGCAGAGTGACAAGGGGGGAGAAACGTGAGTGAAGTCCTGTCTCAGTCGGAAATAGATTCATTGTTATCTGCATTAAGCAGCGGATCAATTGACGCCAATGAGTTAAAACAAGAACAGACCAAGAAAAAAGTAAAGGTTTACGATTTTCGCAGACCCAACAAGTTTTCAAAAGATCAGATACACACCTTGCATGTGATTTTTGAAAACTACACACGGTCGTTGGGAACTTACTTGTCGGCGCAATTGAGAGCACCCATTCAGATGGATATTATCTCCGTAGAGCAGTTGACCTATGAAGAGTTTATTCGCTCTATTCCCAACCCAACTATATTAAATATTTTTTCGCTCTATCCCTTGGAAGGCAGTGCCATTATGGAAATCAACCCCAGTATTGGATTCGCCTTTTTGGATCGATTGCTGGGGGGGCCGGGTGATACCCTTAATAAGGTGCGCGGCTTGACGGAAATCGAACAGACAGTCATGGAGCGTATGGGTCAGAAAATGCTGAATTACCTGTCTGAGCCGTGGGGGAGCATCATTGAACTAGAGCCGTCGCTGGATCGGATTGAGACTAACCCGCAGTTTACTCAGTTGGTATCTCCCAGTGAAATTATGATTATAATCTCGCTGGAAACCCAAATGGGTGATTTGATAGGTATGATAAATATCTGTATTCCATTTTTGGTTCTAGAACCAATTATGGATAAACTGAGTGTACATTTCTACTATTCAGCTTCTAGCTCCAAGAGTGATGAAGAAAGTATTGCTGTTATAAAAGACCGACTTCAAAAAACTGAGATACCCGTTAAGGTTATCCTAGGGAAAACAACTATCACCGTCAGAGACCTGCTGGATCTGTCGGTGGGAGATGTAGTTCCCTTGGAACGAAGTATTCATGAGGAATTGGAAGTGGCCATCGGCCAGACTACCAAATTTCGTGGTAAACCTGGTATTTGGGGCAACAAGATTTCCCTGCAAATATCTCAGGTTATAAAGGAGGGAAACCAAGATGAGTGATGGCATTTTATCTCAGGAAGAGATTGATGCTTTATTAAAAGGAGACAGCCCAGAGGCGGAAACAACTGAAACAACGAAATCATTTACCATAACCGATTTTGAAGAGGATGCCCTAGGCGAGATCGGTAACATTACCATGGGAACGTCTGCTACCACCTTGTCGACACTGTTGAAAAAGAAAGTTTCCATCACTACGCCCAAGGTAAGCATTACTACCCCTGAACAGTTGCGTGCTGATTACCCATTGCCTTATGTAGTGGTAGAAGTCAACTATACTCAGGGACTGCAAGGCTCCAATATCTTGATTGTCAAGGAGTCTGATGCCGTGATAATGTCGGATTTAATGATGGGGGGCCAGGGACTTATCGACCAATCCACCCTATCAGAGATAGACATGAGTGCGGTCAGCGAAGCCATGAATCAGATGATGGGATCATCCACCACCAGCTTGTCTTCTATGTTCAATCGACGTATAGATATTTCACCTCCGTCTCTTACTCTGGTAGATCTGGGCAAGAACAGCTTGGATTTTGCCAGTGAATATGATGAACTGGTGGCTATAAAGTTCAAGATGGAAATAGAAGACCTGGTTAATAGTGAAATAATGCAGATCATCCCCGTTGAAGCGGTGCAAGGCATGATGGCCTTACTGATGGGGAGCAGTACTGAAGAATCTGGAGCAGAGGTAGTGTTAGATACTCACGAGCCAGAACCTGAAGTACCGGTCATGTCGCAGTCGCCTGATATTGTTCCTGAACCAGAGATACCGGTGAGTAACCAGTCCTGGGAACAGCCCTACTATCAGAGCGAACCGTCACCGGTTCGCAAGAATCAACAATTTGCAGTACAACCGGTGCAGTTTGCCAATCTGCAGGAAATGTCCATCAATAATACTCCTCAGAATATTGGTCTTATTATGGATGTTCCCCTGGATGTATCCGTTGAACTTGGTAAAACTCGTAAAACTATCCATGATATTTTAGAACTTCACCAAGGAGCCATCATCCAATTAGATAAAATGGCTGGCGAACCAGTTGATTTATTGGTCAATGGTAAATTGATCGCCAAGGGCGAAGTGGTAGTAATAGATGAGACCTATGGTATTAGGATCACAGCCATTATCAGTCCGAGTGACCGAATGAACAAACTTCAATAAGCAGGAGGGCAATATGGGAAAGAGAGTGTTAATAGTTGACGATGCTGCTTTTATGCGCATGATGATCAAAGACATTCTGACCAAGAATGGATACGACGTGGTGGGAGAAGCCGAAAACGGACAAGTAGCAGTTGAAAAGTATCGCGATCTTAAACCTGATCTGGTTACCATGGATATCACCATGCCGGAAATGGACGGTATTGCGGCAGTCAAAGAAATCAAATCCCAGGACCCTGCAGCCCGAGTCATAATGTGCAGTGCCATGGGTCAACAGGCCATGGTTATTGATGCTATTCAAGCGGGAGCCAAAGACTTTATTGTCAAACCATTTCAGCCGGAAAGAGTACTGGAGGCCGTGAGCAAAGCCCTGGATTAGACGAGAGCGAAAGCAGGAAATTATGATAAGATTTCAGAACAAGTCAAACTTGATCATAATACTGACCCTTATTATGCTGCAGCTAGCCGTCTTGCCTGTCCTGGCTGCGGATATGGACAAGCTTAACCAGGAACTGGACAGCCAACCGCAAGAAGCGGGTAAGCCTAACTTGGTAGTAGAATTTATTAAGTTGTTGGTGGTATTAGTATTAATTGTAGGGGCGGCCTGGTCTATTATCAAACTGTTTAGCCGTCAGGCTACTTCACGGATGCAAGGTACATGGCTGCATGTAGTTGATGAGGTTACCCTAGGTCAGAATAAAGGCATTATACTGTGTGAAGTAGGTGAAAAAGTCTTTGCAGTCGGGGTGACCGATCACAATATATCAGTGCTTTTCGAGGTTACTCACCCCAAGCTGTTGGAAGAAATTAGCATGGAGATGGATAGCAAACCTGCTAATTTGCCCGTAGCAGGTTGGCAGTCTCTGTGGGACAGCATCAGCAGTAAATGGGGAAATGCTGTGCCAAGTAGATTGCCGGACAATAAGACAACTGACTTTAAAACCCTTATGGAAGAGCAGGTGAAGAGAATCCAAAATATATCCTCTACATCCATGGGAGGGCCTTCGCACGATGCTGACAAACAATCGAAATTATAAGCTAAAATGGTTATCTTTGCTGGGCATAGTGTTGGTTGGATTCTGGATGGGACTCTTGGCTAGCCCAGCTTGGGCTGAGCCTTTTGAGCTTCCTAACATTAACCTACAGATTGGCGGAGAGGATAATCCGGATGCCTTGTCCACCACACTTCAGCTGATTATTCTCTTGACTGTCTTATCTTTGGCACCGGCCATTGTAATTCTGCTTACTTCTTTTACGCGCATAATAGTGGTACTTTCTTTTCTCAGATCTTCCCTGGCCACTAATCAAATGCCGCCTAATCAGATTTTGATAGGGCTGGCCTTGTTTCTTACTTTTTTCGTGATGGCCCCCACCTTGCAGGAAGTGAATCGGGAAGCCGTGCAACCTCTCTTGCAAGGGGAAATCTCCCAAGAAACTGCCTATACAAGTGGGATGGCCCCTATAAGATCATTCATGTTTGAACAGACCCGTGAAAAAGATCTGGCTCTGTTTGTGAAAATGGCCCAGATAGAGCGTCCCCGTAATTTCGATGATATTCCTAATTATGTCTTGATACCTTCCTTTATTATCAGTGAATTAAAGACAGCCTTTCAGATTGGGTTTATTATTTTTGTGCCATTTTTGATAATTGATATGGTGGTAGCCAGTTCATTGATGTCTATGGGTATGATGATGCTTCCTCCCATGATGATATCGCTGCCTTTTAAGATACTATTGTTCGTTTTGGTAGATGGCTGGAATCTGGTGATCCAATCTCTCATTCAAAGTTTTGGGTAGGTGAGATTTCATGTATGAGAATCTAGTTTTGGGTGTAGCCAACGAGGCTATGGTCACCATATTGCTGGTGTCAGCTCCCATTCTGGGGGGGGCTTTGTTGACCGGGTTGCTCATCAGTATCCTGCAAGCTACCACCCAGCTGCAGGAAATGACCCTGGTTTTCGTGCCTAAGATCGTGGTAGTAATGTTAGTAATAATTATATTTGGGCCCTGGATGTTAAATGTGGTCACTAGTTTTACCTCCAGTCTTTATGCATCAATACCGCAATTTGTGACCTGGTAAGGTGGTAGGGTAATTATGCCGTTGCCGATTGACGGATTTTTATTGTTACTGGGACGATTATCAGGTTTATTTTTGAGTGCGCCTATATTCAGCAGCCGGCAAATACCAGGCCGTGTGAAAGTATTGGTGTTGGTCTTGTTGTCGGCAACACTTAGTTTTGCAATACCTATCAAGACTGCTGTTACTATTGATACCCCCGGTGTTTTTTTAGCAGCTTTGGTTATGGAGATAGTGGTTGGCGCTACCATTGGTTTAGTGGCTTATGTGATATTTGCAGCTATCCAATTAGCAGGACAGCTGATGGAT
>DBRE01000101.1 GCA_002305535.1 Syntrophomonas sp. UBA1376 | reverse complement strand
CGGGCCAATTCCATGTTGCGCAGCAGACGCTTGTAGAAATCATCTTTATCCTTGGCCAGATAACCTATGCGGCTCATATTGATGGTAACTACGCCAATGGATCCGGTGAGAGGATTGGCACCGAACAGGCCGCCGCCCCGCTTTCTCAGTTCACGGTTGTCCAAACGAAGACGACAGCACATACTGCGGGCATCCTCTGGATTCATATCGCTGTTGATGAAGTTGGAGAAATAGGGGATGCCATAACGAGAGGTCATCTCCCAGATCTTCTCATAGTTGGGGTTATCCCAGTCAAAGTCTTCGGTGATATTGTAAGTGGGAATGGGGAAGGTAAATACCCGTTCCTCTGCGTCACCTTCCATCATGACTTCGGCAAAGGCCTGGTTGAACATATCCATTTCCGCTTGGAAGTCACCGTAAGTCTCATCCATCAATTTGCCGCCGATTACCACGGGCTGATCCTTCATAAACTCGGGCACTTTCAGATCCATAGTTACATTGGTAAAAGGAGTCTGGAAACCTACCCGGGTAGGAACGTTCATATTGAAAACAAACTCCTGCAAACACTGTTTGACCTGCTTGTAATCCAATCTGTCATAGCGAATGAAGGGAGCCAATAGGGTATCAAAGTTGGAAAATGCCTGGGCACCAGCAGCTTCTCCCTGCAGGGTAAAGAAAAAGTTGACTATTTGACCCAGGATGGAACGAAAGTGTTTGGCGGGGGCACTGGCTACCTTGCCACGCACACCTTTGAATCCTTCCAAGAGCAAGTCTTGAATATCCCAGCCCACGCAGTAAGCACCCAGAATACCCAGATCATGAATGTGAAAGTCGCCTTTTACATGGGCTTCTCTGACTTCGGGTGGATAAACCTGATTAAGCCAGTACTGAGAAACTATTAAGGAGGATATATGAAAATTCATGCCTTGCAGTGAGAAGGTCATGTTGGAATTTTCCTTGATGCGCCAGTCGCTTTTCTCAATGTAATCCGCAATGATCTTATTGTTAAAAAAGAGCTGGCTGGTTTCGCGGATATCCTGATGCTGTTTGCGGTATAGGATATAAGCTTTGGCGGTCTTGTAGTGACCATTTTTGACTAGAACGCGCTCCACTAAGTCCTGCAGAGCTTCGACGGTGGCAATTTCGTCATCATCTACATACTGGGCTATCTCCACAACTTTGTCAGTCAGATCCACCGCTGTCTGGTAATCCTTACCTCCTACGGCTTGAGCTGCCTTCCAAATTGCTTTCGTGATTTTTTCTTTTTCGAAGGGTACTATGCGTCCATCGCGTTTCTTAATCTTAGTAATGTCCACTCAATCATCCTCCTCTTATGAACCACAATATATAGTAGGGTATATCGTCACTCAGTACTATATTCTGTATAGTTCATTATAGTGAATCGGGTTGTTCGGGTCAAACCTAAAAATAGTATTTGGAGTAATATGCGAGTTTATTTTGCACTTAGCACGACCTTTTTGAAAGAATTCTATGAATATTTAGATTATTGAGGGTAATTTATTTGCTGCCCGGTTTTAATGTTGAATAATAGAGGGCAGCTGTCTAAAGCTGTCTGTTAATAAGTTTTTTCGCTGCAGGAGATCAGCATTCCTTCGAACTTTGGTCACAAAAAAAACCGGGACAATGATTATCCCGGCTATCGAGCCCCATAGTGGGGGCAGTTTTTTCTTTTTAAGCTTCAGCTTTTGGCTGCTTCAGACCTGTTCTATGCTCCATGAGCGCCTGTACCTGCAAGGGCAGACCAAATAAATTGATAAAACCTTCCGCATCCCTGTGGCTGTATATCTCATCAGCGCTGAAAGTAGCCAGCTCCTCACTATGGAGTGAATAAGGGGAGGTGGAAGCCACCGCTTCACAGTTGCCCTTGTATAGTTTAACCCGTACGGTGCCGGTAACATTTTTCTGGGTCTCTTCAACAAACGCATCCATGGCTTTTTTCAAGGGGCTGAACCAGTTGCCGTCATAAACCAGTTCGGCATACTTTACTGCCATCTGTTCCTTAAACTGCAAGGTGCGGCGATCCAGGGTGAGACGCTCCAGTTCCTCATGAGCCGCATACAGGATGGTACCTCCGGGGGTTTCATATATGCCCCGGGACTTCATGCCTACCAAGCGGTTTTCCACAATACTGACGATGCCTACCCCGTTGGCGCCACCCAGGCGATTCAACTCAGTCAGTAGCTGCACTGGTCCATATGGTTGCCCATTAAGAGAGACTGGGGTACCCTGCTCGAATCCGACTTCCACATAGGTGGGCTGATCAGGGGCTTTTTCTGGCGCAACGGTCAGCATCAGCAAGTCATCAGGACGTTCATTGGCCGGATCCTCCAATAGCCCGCCTTCATGGGAAATGTGCCACAGGTTGCGGTCACGGCTGTAAATCTTTTCTTTGGTAACTGGTACCTCAATGTCATGGGCGGCTGCATATTCGATGGCATCCTCCCGGGAGCGGATGTTCCATTCCCGCCAAGGGGCGATAACTTTCAATCGGGGGTTCAGGGCTTTGATGCCCAATTCAAAGCGCACCTGATCATTTCCCTTGCCGGTGGCTCCGTGGCAAATGGCGCTGGCTCCTTCTTTTTCGGCTATCTCCACCAGCTTTTTGGCAATCAAGGGGCGGGCAAAGGAAGTCCCTAACAGATACTTTTTCTCATAAACTGCACCGGCCTTTAATACCGGCCAGCAGTACTGAGTCACAAACTCTTCCACCAAATCCTCCACATATATCTTGGAGGCACCTGATTTAATGGCTTTTTCCTTGACCGGATCCAGTTCCTCTCCCTGACCCAGGTCTGCACAAAAGGCAATAACTTCACAGCCATAGTTTTCTTTTAACCAGGGAATGATTATGGAGGTATCCAGGCCACCTGAATAGGCTAGAACCGCTTTTTCCAAAGTTTTTCCCCCTCAATAAAGTCTAAAAACTCGCTAGAGTTTTAGCTAATTCTTGGTCTCCGATTTCTTCCAGATCATATCTGACTCTCAGGGCTGGTTTATCCAACTTCATGATCCTGCGCAAATCAATGGGGGTGCCTATCAAGACCAGTTCTGCCGGGGAATCATTGATGGTCCTTTCCAGTTCCTCGATCTGAGTTTGGCCATAACCCATGGCGGGCAACAGCCGGGATAAGTGGTTGTACTTGGCAAAGGTGTCTTTGATACTGCCAACTGCAAAAGGCCGGGGATCGATCAGTTCAGCGGCGCCCAGTTTTTCGGCGGCGATCACACCGGCTCCATAAGCCATTTCTCCATGGGTAAGAGTAGGTCCGTCCTCTATTACCAGCACTTTTTTGCCGGCCACCGCCTCTGGATCATCAACGGTTATGGGGGAATTGGCCATGATTATTTTGGCTTGGGGATTGACGGCTGTAATAGTGGCTTTTACTTTTTCTACGTCGGTGGGATCGGCAGAATCCACCTTGTTGATCAAGGCAATATCAGCCTTGCGCAGATTGGCCTCTCCAGGATGATAGGCAGTCTCATGCCCGGCGCGATGCGGATCTACCACCACAATATGCAGATCAGTATTATAAAAGGGCAGATCGTTGTTGCCACCATCCCACAGGATCACATCGGCTTCGTCTTCGGCCTGGTGCAGGATCTTTTCATAGTCCACACCGGCATAGACGACCAAGCCCAGGTCAATATGGGGCTCATACTCTTCACGTTCCTCGATGGTACATTTGTGTTTATCCAGATCAGCATAACTGGCAAATCTCTGTACCACTTGTTCTTCCAGATTGCCGTAGGGCATGGGATGGCGGATGATGGCCACCTTCTTGCCTCTTTCGGTGAGGGTTTGGGCTACATAACGAGTAGTTTGACTTTTGCCGCTACCGGTTCTGACGGCGGTGACGGCGATCACTGGAGCCTTGGACTTGATCATGGTATTGTCCGGCCCCATCAGGCGAAAATCAGCACCACAGGCTAATACCTGGGAGGCCTTGTGCATCACGGTTTCATGGGATACATCACTGTAGGCAAAGATCACCTGGTCAACATTATGTTTTTTGATCAAGGTTGACAGTTCTTCTTCCGGATAAATGGGGATCCCTTCCGGATAAAGCTCCCCAGCGATACTGGCCGGGTAAACTCGGCCTTCGATATCCGGTATCTGCGTGGCGGTAAAGGCTACCACCTCATAGTCGTTATTGTTGCGAAAGTAGGTGTTGAAGTTGTGAAAATCCCGGCCGGCAGCTCCCATAATGATTACGCGTTCTTTTTTCAAGTGAAAGACTCCTTTGCTGTTTATTTGGGGGTGTTAAATGAAAATACCTCGATATCTTGCCGTTTGATCCAATCCTGTTTTTCATAAAATAGTATAGCTTGTTCATTGCTCTTAAGCACGAAAAGATGAATTTTTCCTGCTCCTAATGCCTCCAGTTTTGCTACAACTTCCTGAAGTAGTTTTCTTCCATGACCCCGGCGTCGATGATCACTGTGCACGGCTAGATGGTAGATATAGCCGCGTCGGCCGTCGAAACCTCCTAAAACCGTGCCGATTATAGTATCCCCGGATTTCATCAGCAGACAGGTGCTGGGATTTCTTTGGATAAAGGCTGCTATAGATGTGTGGTCATCCCCAGCTCCCACTCCTATACCGGGAGTATTTCTCCACAATTCCAGCATGGAAGATATATCGGTCTCCTGCGCTAATACGATCCTTAAGTTTTCCATAGCGTTGTTACATGGTCAAAGCCATGATGGCTTTGTGGGCATGCA
>DBRE01000092.1 GCA_002305535.1 Syntrophomonas sp. UBA1376 | reverse complement strand
GCCTTTTGGCCGTCCGCGGTTTTCTCGCGGCGTTTTTCTCCAAAGTATATGCCTCCGGTCAGTTCGCGGATAACCAGAATGTCTACTCCCTGCAGAACCTCTTCCTTCAGGGTGGAGGCATGCATCAGAGGTGGGAAAAGGATACAGGGCCTGAGGTTAGCAAAAAGAGCTAATTCTTTGCGCAGGGGCAGTAATGCTCCCAACTCCGGGCGCAATTCCACCGGCAGATTATCCCATTTTGGCCCGCCGATAGCTCCCAAAAGCACCGCATCGGAACTTTTACACAATTCCAGAGTTGCAGCGGGCAACGGATGACCTTGAGCATCATAGGCAGCTCCACCTACTAAAGCCTCGGTAAAAGAAAAGGTGTGGCCATATTTTTCACTAATGGCTTGCAATGCTTTTACTGCCTGGGGTACTATTTCGACTCCGATCCCATCTCCAGGGAGAACAGCAATCTTAAACATATACTTCTTCCTTTCTCAAGCTGGCTGATTTATGGTTGCTTTATTTTTTGTCCAGGTTATGTTGCACATATCCGATCAGTCCGCCCTGAGCTATTATATGCTGCATGAATTCGGGAAATGGTACAGCCTGATAAGTCTCACCAGTACGCAAATTTACTATTTCCCCCTTATCCAGATCAACCTGGATCTGATCCCCTTCTTCAATGGCCTGCACTGCCTCTTCACATTCCAATATGGGTAAACCAATATTGACCGAGTTGCGGTAGAAGATGCGCGCAAAGGATGAGGCTACCACACAAGCCACTCCTGCTCCTTGAATAGCTATAGGGGCATGTTCTCGGGAACTGCCGCAGCCGAAGTTCTTCCCGGCTACAATAATGTCTCCTCGCTGAACTTTTTGAGGAAAACTGGGATCAGCATCTTCCATACAATGTTGAGCCAGTTCAGCAGGATCTGCGGTAGTAAGATAACGCGCAGGAATGATCGCATCGGTATCTATGTCATTGCCAAATTTATAAACCTTTCCGGTAAATCTCATAGCTGACTCCCCTCAATCTTTAGTTTAGGCACTAAATATCTGCTTAGCGAACCACCTCTTGGGGCGAGGTGATATGTCCGGTTATGGCACTGGCGGCGGCGACAGCAGGACTGGACAGGTAGACCTCACTTTCGGGATGTCCCATACGCCCAACAAAATTACGATTGGTTGTGGACAGAGATTTTTCCCCCTTAGCCAGTATACCCATATACCCACCCAGGCAGGGCCCACAGGTGGGGGTACTGACCGCGCAACCTGCTTCGATGAAAGTTTCAATGTAACCGCGCCGCATCGCCTCCAGGTAAATCTGTTGAGTGCCTGGCAAAATAATTACGCGCAGTTCAGGGTGAACCTTATGTCCTTTCAATACAGTAGCCGCCATCTCTAGATCCTCGATCCGGCCATTGGTACAGGAACCGATAACCACCTGATCGATTTGCACATGGGTAGCCTCACTGACCGGGCGGGTGTTTTCCGGCAGATGTGGAAATGCCACTACCGGTTCCAGTTTACTGACGTCATATTCATAAACTTCAACATACTGGGCATCCTCATCAGACTTATACAACTGGTATTCTCTTTGCGCCCGTGATCGTACATAAGCCAAGGTGATATCATCCGGCACAATGATTCCGTTTTTACCACCGGCTTCAATTGCCATATTGGCCATGGTAAAGCGGTTATCCATAGATAACCCGTCAATCACCTCACCAGTGAATTCCATGGACATATAACGGGCTCCATCTACGCCGATATCGCCAATGGTATGCAGAATCAGATCCTTGCCCCCCACCCATTTGGGCAGAGTGCCATAGTATACCAACTTAATGCTCTCCGGCACCTTAAACCAGGCTTTACCGGTAGCCATAGCTGCTGCCATATCAGTAGAACCGACTCCAGTGGCGAAGGCTCCCAGTGCACCATAGGTACAGGTATGAGAATCCGCTCCGATAATGAGATCCCCCGGTAGGGTCAGCCCCTGTTCGGGAAGCAAGCAGTGTTCGATACCCATCTGGCCTACATCGAAATAATGTTTGATACCAAAGCGCCGCGCAAAGTCTCGCACCACCTTAGCCTGTTCAGCTGATTTAATATCCTTGTTAGGGACGAAATGATCTGGAACCAGAACTATACTGTCTGGATCGTATACCTTATCAAGTCCCAAACGTCCAAACTCACTAATAGCAACTGGAGCTGTAACATCGTTGCCTAAGATCACATCTACCTGGCAGTTGATCAGTTCACCCGCTTCAACCTGCTTTTTACCGGCATGATAGGCCAATATTTTTTGGCTAATGGTCATACCCATAGTGGCGGTAACTCCTCTCTTTACTCAGTTCAGCCAGGCCAGGCCTAGCTATGTGGATGTTGTTTTTCATAATAGTATTTGTTTATAGCATTTATATATGATTTAACGCTGGCTTCAATGATATCGGTGCTCAACCCCCGGCCGCCATATTGCTTGCCATCGATTTCTATATGGGACAGCACCTCACCCAGGGCATCTTTACCACTACTGACTGCACTCAATTTGTAATCGAGCATCTTACCATAGATATCAGTGATTTTATCAACGGCCCGGCAGGCCGCATCCACAGGGCCATCTCCAGTAGCCGCCGCTTCGAATACCATATTCTCAATAGTCAGTTTGACGGTAGCAGTGGGTACGATACTGGTACCGCTGGAGATATGCAGATAAGTCAGGGTAAACCTTTCCGGTATAGACCAGACCTTATCCTTGACCAGTGCTTCCAGATCGTCGTTGGTAACTTCTTTCTTCTTATCGGCAATTTCCTTAAAAGCCGCAAAAGCTACATCAAGCTCATCTTCGTTTAAGGCAAATCCCAATTCGGTCATATGCTCTTTGAAAGCGTGCCGGCCCGAATGTTTGCCCAGAACCAGAGTCCCCCGGGATAACCCGATCAATTCCGGGCTCATGATTTCATAGGTAGTACGCTCTTTCAATACCCCATCCTGATGGATGCCAGATTCATGAGCAAAAGCATTTTTTCCTACGATTGCCTTATTGGGCTGAACCTGCATCCCGGTCAAACTACTTATCAAACGGCTGGTGCGAAATAGCTCACCGTAATTGATGTTGATATCCTTTTCATAAAAAGCCCGGCGGGTATACAGAGCCATGATTATTTCTTCCAAAGCAGCATTGCCGGCCCGCTCCCCTATACCATTAACAGCACACTCCACCTGGCGAGCACCATTAGCGATGCCGGCTAAAGAATTGGCCACAGCCATGCCTAGATCATCATGACAATGAACACTGACGATAGCCTTATCGATGTTGGGCACCTTTTCATAGATGGTACGGATGAATTGACCAAATTCTTCCGGCACCGCATATCCTACCGTGTCAGGCAGGTTTACCACTGTAGCTCCCGCGTCGATGACCTTTTCTATTACCAGAGCCAGAAAATCTACATCACTGCGCGAAGCGTCCTCAGCCGAAAACTCCACATCACTGCAATAGCGGCGAGCATGTTTTACGGCCTCAACCGCCTGAGCCAAAACCTCTTCGCGGGATTTCTGCAGCTTATACTTCAGATGTATATCGGAAGTGGCCAGGAAAGTATGTATACGTGGGTTTTCCGCCTCACATAATGCTTCCCAGGTACGATCGATATCATGGGGTATAGCTCGGCACAATCCTGCAATGACCGGTTCCCGCACCTGCCGGGCAATGGCTTGCACCGCTGTAAAATCGCCCGGTGAAGCTATGGGAAAGCCAGCTTCGATGATATCGACCCCCAGACGGGCTAACTGCTGAGCGATTTCCACTTTTTCTTCCACATTCAGGCTGACTCCCGGCGATTGTTCACCATCTCTAAGGGTAGTATCAAATAAATAGATGCGATTACCGCTCATGACTTACAAACCTCCTATTAACCCGAGACACCTGTGATCTCTAAGACTGCTGAAAAGATCCGTAGGGGACGATGCCCACATCGTCCCGTTTTCCTGTAAATCGATTAAACTATCATAAGAGTATGGTTTGGCAGCATATCTTATATACGACCGCGCGGGGCGATGTGGGCATCGCCCCCTACCGCCTAACCCATTCATTTCTAGCCTAGCGGACATTTTAACACTTTTTCAACAGTCTCGTGATGTTCCCGGTTGTTCCTCTCCGAGAGTGTTTTATTTATCTTTTTTCAACCAGGGCATCATAGCTCTCAATTCGGCGCCTACTTCTTCGATCAGGTGTTCCCTATTCTGGCGACGCAGAGCATTGAACTGGGGGCGACCCACTTGATTCTCAGACAGCCAGTTTTTAGCAAATCGGCCTTCCTGTATGTCGACCAGAGCGTCATACATAGCCATGCGGGCTTCCTCACCGATTATTTGGGGCCCCATGATATAATCACCAAATTCAGCGGTATCACTGATGGAATAGCGCATGTAATTCATGCCGCCTTCATACATCAAATCAACTATCAGCTTCATCTCATGCATACACTCAAAATAAGCTATTTCCGGCTGATAACCTGCATCCACCAGGGTTTCGAAACCAGCTTTGATCAGTTCGGTCACTCCTCCGCAGAGTACACACTGTTCACCAAACAGATCAGTCTCGGTTTCTTCCTGGAAAGTAGTTTCGATGACGCCAGCTCGGGTACAGCCGATCCCACGTCCATAGGCCAAGGCTACTTCTCTCGCCTGACCGGTATAATCCTGTTCTATGGCTACCAGACCAGGAACCCCGGCGCCCCTTTCATACTCGCGGCGTACCAGATGGCCCGGACCTTTGGGAGCAATCATGTATACATCCACAAATTCAGGAGGTACGATCTGTCCGAAATGGATGTTGAATCCATGGGAAAATCCTAGAGCATTGCCTTCTTTAAGGTAAGGTTTTATTTCTTCATTATATACCCGCGCTTGGATCTCGTCGGGCAGCAGAATGTGGATGATATCACCGGCCTGGGCCGCTTCTGCCACTGTCATAGGGGTGATACCTGCAGCAACCACCGCATCCCATTCCTTTTCCGTAGCCTCATCAAAAGGCTTGCGTAGGCCTACTACTACTTTTACACCACTTTCATGCAGGTTCTGT
>DBRE01000007.1 GCA_002305535.1 Syntrophomonas sp. UBA1376 | reverse complement strand
CATGATAGTGCGAGTAATAGACAACTTTTTCGTCAATGCCCTGGAAAATACCACGGCTGGCGGCTCAATTGGCATCAGAATCTTTGGCGATCTATTTGAAATCTATAATAGCGGCAGCCATATAGCGGAAGATCGCCTAAACGAAATATGGCTTCCTTTTAAGAAAGCTGATCTGTCCCGTAGTCACTCCCAAGGTACCGGCTTGGGCTTGGCCATAGCCCGCACCATTTTAGAATTACACGGTTTTTCCTATGGCGCTAAAAACCATGATGAAGGGGTAGTATTCTGGTTCAAATTCAGTTAGGGTTTACCCAAAAAGCATGTAAGAATACCAATATCCAACCGTAAACATTATTAGATATATGAAACCGGGTGCATAGGGTCATCCATCCCCACCGAGATAAATTGTTTCAAGTTTTGTAGGGACAGACGGCCCTGTCTGCCCGGTTTAACTCCATCCTATACTATGACTGGCCGCAGAGAGGAATGATCAATATAAATGAAAAGATGCTTAATGCCCGGGCTGGTGTTGGCGTTGATGATAATCGCTGTGAGTGCTGGCGGTTTTGCCTATGCTGCCGCCTCTGGCTCGGATGATGAAATGCAAGATAGAGACCGGATCGTAGCTGAATATATTGCTAATAATCCCAATGCTGTTTTGGAAATACCCTTTACTGAAGCGCAGATGAAGGAAGCAGAAATTAGAAAAGATATTACGATTAGTAAAATACATAAGGTAGTTTCCAAAGGTGATCTATTGCAGGTGCAAGTAAATGGTTCCATAGTAAATGCTCCCCCCTACAGGAGTGTAAACGAAGGGCAGGTCATGGTACCCCTGCGCTGGTCAGCCGATATACTGGGATGGTTCATTACTCAAATATTAGAATCCAGCGGCTATGGGATTATTGATGGCGATAATTCATTGATGGACTCCAAATACTACATCGATCTAGATGGTGATGGCCAAAATGAAACTGTACAAATCATGGCCAACATCGACGAGAGTAAGTGGGAACTGATCGTGCTGGGAGACGGCTCCGAGACTGCGGTGGAAATATTTCCGCGAGACAACAAAGGTTTTGGCGCATCATTAATTTACGCGGGTCATATAATCGGCCATGATTCCATGGATTTTCTGCTGGCCACCGATTATAGAAGCATGCCCTTCGGTGGATGCGGCTATGAGCTGTATAGCCTGAAGGATGGAGCGTTTAACCAGATTGATCTTTCCAACATAACTAAGGGCACGCCTTTCACCATAAAAGTGCATGAAAACCAGCAAACAGCACAGATTACAGCCAACCATGCCGTTACGGTGGTGCCTCTTTCGGACTGGGAGCTACAGGGATATAAACAATACGGGGATGAGTTTTGCCAGAATTTCTTCATCGAAATGATTCTGCAAAACGCACCGGGAGAACAGCTTCCGGAGTTGGTTAGCACCGAGGTAATTGCGGCCACCCTGCCACATCATTTGACCTATCTGCATACTACTTACAGATATGTCGATGGAGCCTGGAAAACCGGGAAAACCGCTTTCTCAGATCTGCCTTAGGTGCTGCAAAGGACTGCAGACGTCATGAAACCCGAATAATGATAAATAAGAATTCTTCATATTGTGTCAGTAGGGAAAAATGTGGAAATTATTATGCTAAACTGTTGAGACCGAATCAAGCGGAGGATTGAATATGCCAGATTATACATCCGAAGAATTGAGCGATGCGCATCGCGCCTTGTTGTCCACGCTTCACAAGTGCGAGAAGATAGATGCCACGAAACTGGGCAAGTCACAGCAGACTCTTCTTAAACGGCGCATAGCTGCCCTCAAGGTTGCACTGACACTGATAGAGAAGGAACAAGACCAAAAAGAACGGGGAGATGAAAAGCCATGAAACCGAGAATATTTACGACCGCATTTTCAAGCATCTACCCGATGTATATCCAAAAAGCAGAGAAAAAGGGTCGCTCAAAAGAAGAAGTCGATATGGTCACTCGTTGGCTGACTGGATATGACGAGCAGGGCTTGCAGGCGCAAATCGATAAGGGGGTTGACCTGGAGACGTTCTTTGCCCAAGCCCCGCAGATCAACCCCAACACCCCAAAAATAACGGGAGTAGTCTGCGGTGTTCGCGTCGAGGAAATCGAAGATCCGCTTATGCAGAAGATTAGGTGGCTTGACAAACTGGTAGATGAATTGGCAAAAGGCAAGCCACTGGAAAAGATTCTGAGAAGCTGAGGGTGAATGGTACCTAGACCAATCGCTGAATTTCGACGAGGTGTGCAACAAAGACCATGTGGAGGATTAGCTGACGTAGTTACAGCTTCACATAGAACTAGGTAGTGGAGGATAGGCTGGTTTTCTGGCAAAAAGAAGACCAGCCTTTTATATTTGTATTATTTATCAACACTGCGGATAACCTAATCCTAATCATGAAGAGGAAGGGAGAAGTAGCTTTGACTTCAGATCAGCAACAACAACCAGAGGCTAATCAAGAGCAAAAACTTGATAACATTAAGGAATTAGGGCAGTTAGAAATACCGTCCTATAAGAGCGATATCCACTGTTTGACCATTACCGGCCAGGTTGAAGGACATATGGTTCTTCCTCCACAAAATAAAACCACCAAATACGAACATGTTATTCCTCAGTTGATTGCCGTAGAGGAGAATCCCAACATTAAGGGGCTATTGATTTTGCTTAACACCGTGGGTGGAGATGTGGAAGCCGGGTTAGCCATAGCTGAAGCTATTGCCAGCATGACCAAACCTACTGTCTCCATTGTACTAGGTGGAGGCCACTCCATTGGAGTTAGTATTGCTGTAGCAGCGGATTATTCGCTGATTGCACCCTCAGCTACTATGACCATACATCCCATTCGCTTAACCGGACTGGTGATCGGTGTACCGCAGACCTATGAATATCTCGATAAAATGCAGGATAGAGTGGTGCAGTTTGTTGTGGAGCATTCCCGCATCAGTGAAGGGCAGTTTAGAGACCTGATGTTTAGAACCGGTGAACTAGCTCGGGATATTGGCACAGTGGTGGTTGGAAATGATGCGGTTGACTACGGCTTAATAGACCAAGTTGGCGGGATAAACGAGGCTTTGAGCAAATTGGAGGAATTGAAGATGGCCGGGGGTGTACTGCAGTGATTCTATACTTACCTGAGCCTTTTGAGTTTGGAACCGAAGAAAAGAAGTCTGAACAGTCGTTCTCTCTAAAACTGCCTTCCGGAGGTGAACTGGTGGTTGAAGTATGTGGCCAAAATCAGGTTCGGGTCATAGATATAAGGAGTACTGAGCCTATGGATTATATTAACGTAAAATTTCAACCCGGCAGTGTTATTGATTTATTACCCAATATCTAATAGGGTTTGCCTTTTCCTATTCGATATCGACGCAAGCTATGCTGTACTTCAACAAGGTATAACATGAAAGGGAATAATTGGCTAGTCTATAAACTTTGATTTCAGGAATGGTTTAGGGTCTGACTGAGTTCCTTACGAGGAGTAGTTCCGACCAATTTCTATTTCAGCCCTTGTCCGCTATCAGTGAATCCCAGCATACCTTCTACCTAGAGCATATGGGAACATTGGTGGCGGTTTTTATTGCCTTTTGACCAGAAACTATGGGATTCTATGCCGTCCCTTTACACGTTTTACTTATCTAATTGTAGTTGGGTTTATTCCGGCTGGTTATTTCTAGCGCCCTATTTTGAAAAAGCTATCGATTCTCTGCTGGTGGTGGGATAGGGATTGATCTTTACCATCTTTATCTTAAAATGGTCATAGGCAGCTCCCTCGCTTGAGCATAGTTTATAAGGGTAGTGATGACACTCGTTATTGATTGGGCCTCTGATAGCAGCAGTTTTTATTATTGGACAATAGGGGAGTTTTCAAAACTGGTCAATCATGGTCAGTATTACTGTTGGGCGCCTTCTGCCTTTATATCGCTTGGGGCTTTTTTCTGGTTATTGAGGCGAAACAGTATTTTCCAGTCGGAGCAGGAATTCTTCTTCATCAGGAGAAATGTACCTAGAGTAATATAATAGTAAGTTACCAATCATTTCAATTTCACTTGCATTTCTAATGAATACGAGACAAATCACTCAGGAGAAGATAGATGCCAACCACAAAAAAAAGGAAAGTTAATAAAAAGCCAACCCGTATTAAAAAGAAAGAAACACCTCAACAGAATACATTGCGAAATGAAGTCCTTTCCATTATAGCTTTTGTTATGGCTCTTTTTATCTACATATCCGTCAGTAAAGCTCAGGGTATACCAGAAGACATTCAGGTTATCGGCTGGATGGGATCGCGAGTAGCTGTCGGATTGGAAATGGCATTTGGTAAAGGGGCTATCGTAGTTTCGTTTCTCCTTTTGGCCTGGGCGATTCACCTGGGAATGTACAAGCAAACTTGGTCGATTAGGATGTGGGGTGTGTCTCTTTTATTTATTTGTGTTCTGATCTACTATGGATTGTATGATATACCCTCTGGTCTTAATCCCTGGACAGCAGGCCAAAGAGGCATGGGAGGCGGATTGTTAGGCGGGGGGATCGCCTACATTTTTATCCAGCTAGTTGGACAAGTAGGCGGAGTCATTTTCTTGGTTTTAGGAATATGTATTTCTTTACTGTTTATTATCAACCAGCCTTTAGTAGAAATCGGTGTTTTTATAACGACCTGGTTCACAAAAACTAAAGACTGGCTAAGTAAGGTCATGTTTTATGAAGTGGAAGAGGAAGAAAAGCCCGTTCCTGCTACCCGGAGAACCGAACCTATAATAATAGATCACGGCATAGAAACTCCAACCGCAGAAAAACCAGGCTATAATTGGGTGGAAATGAATGTAAGTCCAGACTTGGAAATTGGGCGGGAAAAGGCTGTTACCCCTCTACCTACATCAGAACCCTTAAAGGAAGTAAAAAGGGAGGACAACCCTAATTATCAAAAACCCTCCCTGGAATTGCTTAGCGAGATCAGTTCTGAGAGAAGTATTGACAAGAAAAACATTAAAGAGAGTATTTCCGTTCTGGAAGAGACCTTTGCTAATTTTGGTATCGGGGTCAAGGTTAATCAGGTAAGTTGTGGTCCTGCGGTGACCAGGTATGAGTTGACCCCGGCACCGGGAGTGAAAGTAAGCAGAATTATAAGTCTGACCGATGATTTGCAGTTGAATCTGGCTGCTCCAGGTATTCGTATAGAAGCACCTATCCCTGGTAAATCGGCAGTTGGAATAGAAGTACCTAATAGTAAAATATTGAGTGTGGGACTGCGGAGTCTGCTGTCATCACCGGCTTTTCGGCGGCTGAATTCACCCTTGGCTTTTGCTCTGGGAGAAGACATCTCTGGGTCATCGGTGGTTGCCAAATTGGCGGATATGCCCCATTTACTTATTGCCGGTTCAACGGGATCCGGTAAAAGCGTATGTCTTAACTGCATTATTATGAGCCTGTTATACAATGCTATCCCCGAGGAATTGAAACTGGTTTTCATCGATCCCAAGATGGTGGAACTAACCGTTTATAACGGTATACCTCACCTTATGTGTCCGGTAGTAACTGATCCCAAGAGAGCTGCCGTGATTTTACGCTGGATGGTTACGGAGATGGAGAAGCGCTACCGTCTATTTGCCGAAAAAGGCGTACGCGACATAGGTCGCTATAATCAGTCGGCTGATAAAAAGATGCCTTATATAGTTATCGTCATAGATGAACTGGCGGATCTGATGATGGTTGCTCCCGTGGAAGTAGAAGATTCAATCTGCCGTCTGGCCCAAATGGCAAGAGCAGCAGGGATGCATTTGATAGTTGCTACCCAACGACCTTCAGTTGATGTGGTCACCGGGGTAATAAAGGCTAATATTCCTTCTCGTATTGCCTTTGCTGTATCCTCACAGGCTGACTCTCGAACCATATTGGACATGAGCGGAGCAGAGAAACTGTTGGGTAAGGGTGATATGCTGTTTTTCCCAGTGGGGGCAGTCAAACCTTATCGAGTGCAGGGTGCCTATGTATCTGATCAAGATATTGACAAGACGGTTGAGTTCATCAAGCAACAAGCCTACCAATCTGAGGATGAGGCGCAGCTAAAAGAGATGGAGTTTTCTTTGGAGCAAGCGGATCTGGAGCCTGAGGATGAATTATTCTGGGAGGCGGTAGCCGTTTTTGTAGACAGCGAAAAGGCTTCCGTATCACTATTGCAGCGCAGACTCCGTATAGGTTATGCACGAGCTGCCCGCTTGGTTGACTTAATGGAAGACCGAGGAATCGTGTCACAACTGGATGCCAATAAAAAGCGTGAGGTTCTTATAGACAGTGATCAACTGGAAAAACTATATGCAAATCAAAGGTCAATGTAAGGCCTTAAAGCAGGAAGGAGCAAAATATTGCGTCTAACCGCTAGAGAAAGAGAGATCCTTGAAGTACTGAGAAAAGACCCCTTGATAAGCCAGGAAGATCTAGCTGGTCGTTTAAGGATATCTCGATCTTCCGCAGCCGTACATATATCCAACCTAATGAAAAAAGGTGCCGTGCTAGGCAAAGGCTATGTATTTAGTGAACAAGCCAGTATTGCAGTGATTGGTGATATTTTTTTGGGTATAGAAGTTGATGAAACTGAGCCCAGAATAGAAATTTGTCATAGTGGTACAGCTTTAAGTCTATCAACTATATTTTCTGAGCTAGGGATCCGACCCAAGGTTATGACGGTACTTGGTAATGACGACTTGGCAACTGAAATACTAGGGCGAATGCAGCAGTTGAATATTGATACCAGTAGTATTGTGCGTCTGAATAAACGGCGCACCTGTCGACGTATTTATACCCAAAAAGAATTAATATACGAAGAATCTATAGCAGAGGCTGAAATACAAAAGGCTTTTGAGTCTTGGGCCTGGGCGGCACTTAATTGCGAATACCTGGTAGTTGATCCCCACTATCAGACAATGATTTACCAGCTGTTTAACAATAAGGAGGAAGATAGCATACCGCAATTATGTACCTATGGATATCTAGCTGATGACCAGGATATTTCCGAAGCTACCACCCATTATCACATAGTAGTTTTGGGAGTTCAGGATCCATTAGCTTGGGACAGGTGTATAAGCAGGTGTTTGGAGTTAGCTAAAGATGATCATTTACTGGTCATTACCGATGGGAGCAATCACCTGGTCTTTATTAAGGATGCCCAAGTATACGATTTCCCCTTGCTACCCGGACAGACTTTTGATTGGAGAACGGGAATTCCCCGTTTATTAGCTGGTCTGGTCTACGGTCTATCTAACCGCTATCCCACTCGGCAAGCGGTTCGAATAGGGGTTGGGGCAGCCTCCTCCAACTAGTAATTAAGGTTTGTATATATAAAAAAGTACATAAGTAAGGGGTGATTCGGGATGGGAGTAGGCCAGAAGTTACAGGATGAAAGGTTGCGACAGGGCCTTTCCTTGGAAGAGATCGAAGAGGAAACCAAAATTCGGAAGTATTATCTGGAAGCTTTGGAACAGGAAAACTACGATGTGTTACCTCCCCAGGTTTATGCGACTGGATTTGTTAGAAAATACGCTAAGATACTTGGTTTGAATGAGGATGAATATTCTCGTGAATTCAAACAACAAGCCTATTACGAAGAGGAACAGGTGGAGATGGCTGAAATAAGTGAGCCATTAGCACCAACTAATAAGGTGGTGCTGCCCTGGGGCAACATAATGGCCGGGATTATATTTCTGGTTTTAGCCATTTGGATTGGTAACTATGTTGTCGGATACATTGCCGATCGGAGCACTCAGGAAGTCGAACCCCAGGTTCCGGGAATCCACCAGCCAGGTGAGCAAACTTCCACTCCTGATCCGACGCCTACCCCGCCAGCGACGCCAGTGACACCGGTAGCGAAACTAGAACTCAGGACAACCCAACCCTGCTGGGTATCGGTGATAGTTGATGGTGAAGCTCAATATACTGCGACGATGCCCGCGGGTGAAGAGCGAACTTTTGAAGGAAATGAGTTAATATATATTAAGGTTGGTAATGCCGGAGGTTTGGAAATAACCTTTAATGGGATCAAGCAGGAACCGCTGGGATTGCCTGGTGAGGTGACAGAAAGGGAATTTGCTGCTGAATAGCAATAAAATAGGTGATACTAGAAGTGAAAATCGGTTTTATTAGTTTAGGATGTGCTAAGAATCGCGTTGACAGCGAAATTATGATGGGTTTACTTAAAAGACATGGTCATAGCATAATTGATCGCCTGGAGTACGCCGATATTGTTATCATCAATACTTGCGGCTTTTTGACGGAAGCCAAAGAAGAGGCCATAGAGCAAATACTAAGAACCGCGCGGCTTAAAGAAAAAGGCCTACTAAGACACCTGATAGCAGCCGGATGCATGTCCCAATTGCATGCTCAGGAGTTATTAAATGAAATTCCGGAACTGGATGGAGTACTAGGTATTTCCACTTATCTGGAAATCAATCAGTTGATTGAAAAAATAGCTTCTGGAGAAAGGGTCAATGCTGTTAAACCTGCCCCTGAGTCCTTTATAGAACAAGGGCCTCGCATTTTGACCACACCAGCCGGTTTAGCCTATGTGAAGATTTCCGAGGGATGCAATAACCGTTGCAGTTACTGCGCCATCCCCATTATTCGGGGTCAGCTACGATCCCGCAGCTTGTCTGATATTGTCCAAGAGGCCCAAGGATTTATCAACCAAGGCTTAAAGGAATTGGTGATCATTGGTCAAGATCCCGCTTCTTACGGAATTGATCTGGGTAACGATGCTGATTTATCAGAACTGATTCGTGCTCTTGATACCATTCCCGGTGATTATTGGATTCGTCTGATGTATCTTCATCCAGCTCGTTTGACTTCAGGCATGATCAAGACCATCGCTGCCAGTGAGCATGTTATACCTTACCTTGATCTTCCTGTACAGCATATTTCCCAATCGATTTTAACCAAAATGAACCGCCATCATAGTGAGCAAGAACTGCGTGATCGTTTGCAGGAGTTGAATTCAGCTGTGCCTGATCTGGTGCTTAGAACTACTGTGATGGTGGGATTCCCCGGTGAAAGTGATAATGATTTCCAGAGTTTGTGCGACTTTGTGAAGGAATACGAATTTGATTGGTTGGGTGCTTTTGCCTTTTCCCCGCAGGAAAATACTGTTGCTATGCACATGGATGACCAGGTGCCAGATGAGGTCAAGGCAGCACGTTTAGATAAAATCAAGTCCATACAGCACCGGATCACCCGCGAGAAAAATAGAGCACGCTTAGGTCGAACAGAAAAAATATTGATATCATCACGCAGTTCAGCCAATTTATACCTGGGTAGAAGCTATTTCCAGGCTCCGGAAGTCGATGGGATCACTATGGTCAAAAGTGATCAGCCTCTACGTAAGGGAGATTTTGTACAGGCACATTTAGTAGGAGTACGCAATTACGATATGATCGGAGAACTAAGCCATGAACCTTCCCAATAGTCTTACTATTATGCGTATAATATTGATCCCCATATTTGTGGTTGTCATTTTGGTTCGCATTCCTTATGGCGATTATATTGCCGCCCTCATCTTCTCGGTGGCAGCTTTAACCGATAGCTTAGATGGATATTTAGCCCGTAAAAGGCGTGAGGTCACCACTTTAGGAACCATTTTAGATCCTCTGGCTGATAAACTGCTGGTAACGGCAGCTTTGATATGTTTGGTTGAACTAGCCAGAATCCCAGGTTGGACGGTAATAGTTATTTTGGGACGCGAATTTGCCGTCACAGGGCTTAGGGCTATCAAAGCTGAACAGGGTATCGTTATCCCAGCCAGTTGGATGGGCAAAGTGAAAACTATTAGTCAGATAGTCGCCATCTTACTGGTTATTCTGGACACCAGTTTTCAACAGTTATTTGCATTTCCCATTGGATTATGGATGCTGTATCTGGCGGTTTTAATCACTGTAGTTTCTGGAATCGATTACTTTTATCGATTAAAGATCAGTGAACCAAGTGATGGTAACTTTGGTTAAGACTATAATGTGGTTGAGACATATGGTAATTCATGATACTATAGTCGTAGCAGGATGTGATATAATTCACAATTAACAATAATCTGACAACTTAATCATCTACCACCATTGATAACAATAATGAACGTAGCTATATAGGAGGTCATATTATGAGTTATTTACAGCAATACCAGCAGAAACTAGTTACTG
>DBRE01000047.1:2404-5299 GCA_002305535.1 Syntrophomonas sp. UBA1376 | reverse complement strand
GGTGCTTACGGAGAAGCCTTTGTCATCTATAAGGCGGGCGAGGTAGTTATCAGATGAGTAGGCCTTCAGTTCTGTTGATCACCCCTTATCTAAAGCAGCAACGTGGCAATACCGTTACTAGTTTACGATTGCTCAAGGGTTTGTCCCAGTTGGGCTATGCCATGGACATGCTGTCGCTGGACTCTCCTCAAGGCTGGTCTTGGGCTGCTGAGCGGTTATCCAAAGGTGATTACCAACTGCTGCATATCCTGCACGCCGCTTCACTGGAACAGGTCTGGCAGCGTTTGCCGGATACTGCTGGATTGCCGCTGGTTCTAACTACTACCGGAACGGACATCAATGTAGATCTATTCGGCCCGCAACGTCCAGTAATCGAAAAGGCTTTGCAGCAAGCCGACCGCATCGTAGTCTTTAGTCCTACTTTCGTCCCTATACTCACTTCGTCCCTTCCTGATATCTCTGCCAAACTGCGGATCATTCCCCAGGCTGTGGATCTGTCTGACCATCCCGCCTGGAATCGCTCCCAATTGAACTACCAGGGTGATGACATAATCGCTGTCCTGCCCAGCGGGCTTCGCCCGGTCAAACGCATCGAATGGGCTCTTCAAGCTATGGAGATGGCCGCTGTTTATTGCGAGAATCTGCATCTGGTCGTGGTAGGGCCCAATATTGACCACCGCTATGCTCAAGCTATTTTGAACAATATTGAGCAGTTGCCCCGTACGGTTTATTTAGGCGAGGTGGATCATAAGGAAATGGCAGGTTTATACGGAATGGCCGATCTAGTCCTGAACACTTCTCTGGTGGAAGGACAGCCCCAAGCGGCTCTGGAGGGTATGAGTATGGGATTGCCAGCGATTATGTCGGCGGTCACCGGCAATTTGGGTATTATGACTTCGGGCAAAGAAGGTTTTTATGTTGACTCTCCCCAGGAATTGGCTCAGGCCATGATCACCCTGGCTGACAACCGACCTCTGCGCTTAGAAATGGGAGCGGCAGCGGCCTCCTTGGTTCATCAAAACTATGCGGTGGAATGGGAATGGGAGCAGTATCACACTTTATATAGGGAATTGCTGGGGTCGTAGCCTAAACTCCGCTACGGTTATAGGAAACGGGGCGATGTGTGTATCCCCTACCAATCTGCCACTATCTTACACGGCTAAAGCTATTACTCCTTTAATAATACTCTTCACATATTGCTTCATGCAGGAAAAGCACCTCCAACCACGAAATTTGTATTACAAATAGGCATAATTATTACATTAAGCCTGTTCGGATGCAGACTTTTATTAAAAAACAGGAGGTGTTTTTGGTGAGTGAAGCAATCCCCGTCCCTAACTACCTGGAAAACATTATGGCCTTAAGACAATCGCAGGTGGCTATGTCGCTCGGCTCGGAAATAGAGCGGCAGGCTTTGACTAAGCCCCAACATCCAATGTTGATCTTCGAAGACCGCACTATCACCTATGATGAATTTAATCGTCGGGCCAACTGTTATGCCAACTATTTTGCTTCCCAGGGCTATAAAAAGGGTGATGTGGTAGCCCTATTGATGGAAAACCGCCCCGAGTTTCTCATTGTTGCCACCGGTTTAAGTAAGCTGGGTGTGATCGTATCCCTGATCAATAACGGTGTGCGCAAAGAAGTTCTGTCCCATGCCCTATCCATTTGTGATGCCCGCGCACTCATCCTCGGCCATGAACTGCTGGAAGCCTATCAGGAAATCGCTAATCAGGTGAAAATGTTGGATCCCGCCACTATTTATCTGGAAGATGAAGGACGCCAACTGACCCCCCCGGTTGGTATGTTAACCATCAATGAACTGCTGGCTGACGCCGATGACAGTAATCCCCCCACAACTGGTCAGGTCGTCAGTGATGATGTCATAGTGTATATTTACACCTCCGGTACTACCGGTTTTCCCAAGGCTACCGCGGTGACCCAGAAGCGCTGGCTGGTTCTGGCTAACTTGTTTGGTCTCTACGGCTCCATGAGCCCCGAAATCACTCAATATATGGTCTTGCCTTTATACCACAACAGCGGCTTCGATATCGGTTTCTCCAGCCTGGTAGTTTCCGGCGGTACTATGGTATTGCGCCGCAAATTCTCGGCACGGGCTTTCTGGGACGATGTACGCAAATATAATATCAGTATGTTTATTTACGTGGGCGAACTGTGCCGCTACATCTACAACCAGCCGCCTCGCCCTGATGATGCTGACAATCCTTTACGCATGGTAGCTGGCAATGGTATGCGTGGCGACCTGATGGTTCCTTTCCGGGAACGGTTCAACATCGAGATCCTGTATGAAATCTACGGTGCCACGGAAGGGGTGGGATCCTTCCTGAACATGGAACAGATCCCGGGAATGTGCGGCAACCTCAACCTGGCCGGCATGCGCCAGGGAGAAATAGTCCGCTATGATTTTCTGGATGATCATATCGAGACTGATGAGAACGGCTGGGCGGTCAAATGTCAGCCCGGGGAAACCGGTCTGCTGCTGTGTGAGATAAACGAACTGAACCGTTTTGCCGGTTACGTGAACAACCCTCAAGCCACGGAAGAAAAAATCCGCCGCAATGTGTTCCGGGAAGGTGACGAATACTTTGACAGCGGTGACCTGGTGATGCTGCATGAAAATGATTATTTTTCTTTCGTGGATCGTTTGGGCGATACTTTCCGCTGGAAGAGTGAGAATGTCTCCACCAATCAGGTATCCGATGTGGTGAATAAATTTGGCCATATGGAGGACGCCAATGTCTATGGGGTACAGGTGCCTGGCATGGAAGGCCGCTGCGGTATGGTAGCTATCAAGCTCTTGGAGGGCGAGTCCATCGATTGGGAAGCTTTTTCCGCTTATATAAATGAGAAATTGCCGCCTTATGCCCGCCCTTA
>DBRE01000047.1:2198-2345 GCA_002305535.1 Syntrophomonas sp. UBA1376 | reverse complement strand
TATTTCCTGGATCCACACACCGACCAATATGTGCCTTTGACTGAGGAAATATATCAAGATATTGTGGATCAAAAAATCCGCTTCTAAATGAGAAAGGTATGGCTGTCAGGGGATGCCAGGCATGTGGCCGGTTCGCGACTGCTGAAA
>DBRE01000047.1:1074-2134 GCA_002305535.1 Syntrophomonas sp. UBA1376 | reverse complement strand
CGCTAAGCGCACCACGATGAATGAAAATACTCCCTTGGGTGTAGGGGAGGCTTTAGCCTCCCATCGGAAACTAAAGTTTCCGCTACTGCTTAGGTGAGAAGCATTTTCATAACAATGACATCATATTTTCGGTAGTCTCGGACGGTTATTTGCCCAGCTTCTTTAGCAGGTTCAAGGCTACTGCCAGGACAAACCATTTGGGGGCGGCTTGGTCGGGGTTATGATATTCGGTGATGAGTCCTGCTTGCCGGGCTTGTGCCACCAGTTGCTCTTTCCAGGTTTCAACCCCTTGCTCACCTCCTTGCCATTCTTGCAGGTCTAAAAAGAGACGGTTCCAGGGAAACTCTAGCCCGGGATCATGAGGGCGGTTTACGGTGTCGATTTGGTTATGGCCAATGATGGTATCACGGCTGATCGGGATATCCCAGCGTTCTATCAGTTGTTTATGTAGCCATAGACTGGCCTGGTACTGCGCTTCGGTCAAATGGCCGCCGGATAAATTCTCGTGTTCAATGGACAGAGTATAGCGGTTGGGATTAGTCCCGTCATACAGTCTCCAGGTGGGCCGCTCAACATACCCGTTGGCCCAGGCAGTATCCTCATCTCTTACCAGCTGCAAAATGCGGCCGTCCTGCAGGATCAGGTAATGAGCACTGGCTTGGGCGGCAGGGTTTTGCATCCAGTTCAAGGTGCCCGGGTAAAGACCAGCGGTGATGTGATCAACGATGGCTACAGGAGCCCTTCCTCCTCGCCCAGAAGTATAATTGGGCGTCCCTACCCATTGGATCTGAAATTGCACCACTTCTTCATCTCCTTATATCAGTGTCGGCCTGTTTGTAACCTATCTTCAATCTACTAAAGAGCCTAAATACAGGCAAAGGTCGGCTAACTGCTTTTATGTCACCGGTAGAGTCTCCAAAAGCCGACGATGACCAAAAAGAGGCACAAGAAGGAGCTGCTCTATCTAGCTTTAATGCCTAATTTCCAGCAATGTGATAAGAAACGTGTTTTTTGGAAGACTATACTTGGAGGTGATTACATATGCCATCGCAGGAGGAAT
>DBRE01000047.1:0-1028 GCA_002305535.1 Syntrophomonas sp. UBA1376 | reverse complement strand
TATGAGATACAGCATGCGGAGATGGAATATCAGAAAGCCATGAGACAGGTTCAGGCTGCCCAACAACATTTATCCTATGTCAGTACCGAACAGCAAGAGCAATTGTCCCAGGCTGAGCAAATGCTTAAAAATGAAGCCCCGGAAGTTCAGTAAGATCTGAGTTAGAAGACAGGAGGGCGACAGTAAACGTCCCCCTGTCTTGCTCTGCCATTTTCTTTCTCATAAAGAGGAATAAATGGTTATATTACGAAATAATATCTCAGATAGGTTTACTAGGAAGTCCGGTGTTTTAATTATATGAAAAACGCTCGAATTTTAAACTTTGGCTCACTGCGCGTTCATTTGATAGAAGGGTATATCCAGAATATTTTTTTGGTCGAACAGGAAGGTCGGCTGCTTTTATTGGACAGCGGGTGCAGCAGTGATGTGAAGAGAATAAAAAGCTACTGTGAAGAAGTTTTGCATTGCTCTCCGGCTGATATTGCACTGGTGGCGGTAACTCACATGCACCCGGATCATGGCGGAGGCGCTGTTTGTTTGCGCAAAAAGTTTGGGATCCCCATTGCCGCACATCCTGAGGTAGATCGATGGTATAAAGGTCTGGGAGGATTCCTGCAGCAGAAGTTGGACTGTTATATGGCTTATTTAGTAGCTTTTCATAGCCACCGTAAGCTGGAACGCCTTTTTTACAGTCGCCGAATAAACCCTGACTATATCCTGGAGGACGGTCAGGAGTTGCCTTTTTTCCCGGGATGGAGGGCTATGCATGTACCCGGGCATATTGCCCATGATCTGGCTTTTTTCCACGAACAGGAACGAGTGCTTTATACTGCTGATCTGATCTGCGATGTGAAAGGCAAGCCCCAACTTCCGCTGCCCATCGTGTTTCCGCAAAAAATGGCCGAATCCTACGACCGATTAGGGGCTGTGGGAGCTCAGGTCATTCTGCGTGCCCATGGGGAGCCTATCATCAACGAGGACTCCAGTCAGCTATTTGCCCACATGAAACAGCTTCTCAATCGCCCGGC
>DBRE01000060.1 GCA_002305535.1 Syntrophomonas sp. UBA1376 | reverse complement strand
TTGATGAAGGCGCCGGCAAAGGCACCATCAGCCATTTCCCATTGGGACAGGGTCAATTTGGTGTCCTCGGCACCCAGTCCCTGCAATACTTCCCGAGTATAGTAGTTTTCGGGAGTAACTCTGATTTGCTGAAATCCAGCCCGGGCTAACAGTCCTTCATACTCCTCAATACTGGGTGCTCCAGCAATACAGGATACCCACAGTGATGTGATCTGCCTGATCTCCGGCGGAACCTCTCGAGTGGACACTATATCAGCGATGGCTAATCTTCCTCCTGGTTTTATGACCCGATATATTTCTCTCATAACCTTATCTTTGTCACCACTAAGATTGATCACACAGTTGGACATGACTACGTCAACACTCTCATCCGGCAGGGGGATCTCCTCTATATAGCCCTTTAAGAACTCAACATTGGCAACTCCCATGCGTTCTTTGTTCTGGTTGGCTAAGGCCAGCATATCATCGGTCATATCCAAACCGTATACTTTGCCGGTGGGCCCCACATAGCGAGACGCTACCAACACATCTATGCCACCACCGCTGCCTAGATCCAAAACGGTCTCTCCTTCCTCTAGTTCTGCCAAAACCAGAGGATTAGCGCAGCCCAATGAAGCATTGACGGCTTCTTCAGGGAGATTCGATAGGTCTTCACCTTGATAGTTTATGTCTATCCTGGTAATGGTGCTGCAGCATGAACTCCCCGACCCGCAGCAACTTCCCTCTCCTCCCAGGTTGATCTTCCGGGCAATTTCTCCATAATGTTTCTGAACTTTATCGCGGATTTCTTCCATTATGCTTTCCTCCACTCCAATTATTGGGTTAATCATATAAGCAGACAGATACTCCAATACAGACTACATTAACATCAATTATTAACGGTACTTCCATCAACAGGCCTATAACTGCTTCATAGGTCTAGCTTAACAGCGACTACACCCCACTGAGTTTTCTAGCCGCAAGGTATCTTGTTGACAACAGGGAATTTGGCTGGTTTCTTCATTGATTATTATGCTTAGAAAAGGATAGCGCTGCAGAGTATCTTCATTTAGCTGATAGTATACCCATTGGGCTCTCTTTTCCGAACAGACCAGTCCGGCATTCCTGAGTTTCTCCAGATGCCGAGAGGCATTGGACTGCTGTATGCCCAATACCTCTTCTATTTCACATACACATAATTCCCGATCCTTTAACAGGTGCAGCATCCTTAACCGGGTTTCATCAGCCAAAGCCTTAAGTATTACCACCAGTTCCAATTTGTCACCACTTTCATGAGTATATGCGGTTATACTCATATGTTACACCCATCTATTCATTTGTCAATCCCGTTTGTCTATTGTTGGATAGACTAGTTATTAGTGCTACTATAATATGACTGTAAAAGGGAATTTGATAAAGGAGCGTTTACCATGTTATACATTGGCTGTCACCTGTCATCATCCAAAGGTTATAAACACATGGGCCAAGAAGCTTTAAGCATTGGCGCCAACACCTTTCAATTTTTTACCCGCAATCCGCGCGGCAGTAAAGCTAAGAAAATGGATATCCAAGATGCTCAGGCCCTGGTAGATCTGACCCGACAGCATGGTTTTGCTCCTATCATAGCTCATGCTCCTTACACCTTAAACCCCTGTGCGGCTGACCCGCAGGTACGTGAGTTTGCTCATTTGGTCATGGGTGAAGATCTGGCTAACCTGGATTATTTGCCAGGGGTACTTTATAATGTCCACCCCGGTAATCACGTAGGCCAGGGTGTGGAAACTGGAATCCAATTGGTTGCCGAACTGCTCAATACTTCTTTGCGTCCGCAACAGCATACTCTGGTACTGTTGGAGACCATGTCCGGCAAAGGAACCGAAGTGGGCAGCAGCTTTGAGGAAATCGCTGCTATCTTGGATCGAGTGGAACTACAGGACAAGATGGGAGTATGCCTGGACACCTGCCATATCTATGCGGCTGGCTATGATATCGTCAATGACTTGGAGGACGTCCTGGAATCATTTGATAAAACCATTGGCTTATCCAGACTGAAAGCGGTTCATCTTAATGACAGCCTGAACCCTTTAGCCAGCCGCAAAGACCGTCATACCAATATTGGACAGGGTACTATTGGTCTGGAGGCTATGGTGAACTTTATCAACCATCCCCGCTTACGTCATCTGCCCTTCTGCTTGGAGACCCCGGGAGATCTTACCGTTTATGCCGAGGAAATAAGATTGTTAAAGGATGCTTTCCAAGCGTAGATCATTTTGGGGTAATTTCACCGAATTACTCTCTAAATCCCTCGCCTTCATAAGATATTAAATTAAGTAGCGAATACGGGAGGATTTTCCATGAATTAATCGAATATTAGGCCTATAGTCCATCTTCCATGCATGAATTCAGAATTTTCAGAGGAGGGCGAATATGAGGAAAAGTGTTACAGCTCGATTTGTGGTGTATATTGCTTCATTATTAATAATAATATGCGGCAGCCTAGGATTAATAGCCATTAATACAGCTTCCAATGCCTTGATTAACAATATCATACAGCAACTACCCGCTAAGGCCGAAGATGGAGCAAATCTGGTCGCCAGCAAGATAGCAGCCCGACTGGAATCAGTAGTTACTCTGTCACATATGCCAGGTATGGAATCTATGGACTGGTCGGCCCAATTTGCTGTTCTCGCCAAAGAACAGGAACGTTTGGATTTTATGCACATGGGAGTAGCTACTGCCGACGGTGAATGTAGGTTTACCAATGGTGCAACAGCTAACCTGCTAGACCGAGATTATTTTATGCGAGCATTAGCTGGTGAAGCCTGCATGTCTGATCCAGTAATCAACAGAGTCGATGGCAGCCTCAGTTTTGTCTTTGCATCTCCTATATATGACGATAGCGAGCAAGTACAGGGAGTACTTGTTGGTCTCAGTGATTCGCTTGAGTTAAGTGAAATCGCCGGATCAGTAACATTTGGAGAGACAGGCTATGCTTACATCCTCAATAAAGAGGGTACTACTATCGCCCATCCCAATATAAGTTTGGTCGTCAATGGTGACAACGACTTTGAAAATGTCAAGGAGGATCCTTCTTTGGCTCCCCTAGTGGAACTAGAGAAGAAAATGGTAGCCCAGCAAACCGGCTTTGGGGAGTATGTATATGGCGGCGAAGTCAAATATTTGGGATATGCCCCTATCCCGGGTACCCTGTGGTCTATAGCGGTTACCTCCACTGAAAAGGAAACCTTGGCAGATGTGGACAAGCTCCGAATAGCAATTGTCGCTATTACTTTAATCGCTCTACTCATAGGGATCATTTTTGCTTTTGTTTTAGGCAGGATAATTGGTCAGGCCGTCGGGAAAATTTCCCGCAATCTGGATAAAGTAGCTGCTGGTGATCTTACCGGTGAATTTGACGACAAGGCTCTTGAACGCCAGGATGAATTCGGCGTCTCCGCTCGCAGCTTGCAGCAAATGATAACCGGTCTTAGAAATATGGTTAATTCTATTACCAACAGCTCTCACGAAGTGGCAGGTGCATCCCAACAGTTAGCAGCCCAAGGAGAAAACATAGCCGCGACTATGGAACAAGTAGCCGCCTCATCCCAGCAGATAGCTGCTGGAATGGAAGAGCTGGCCGCATCTACCCAGCAGATCACCGCCTCAGGACAAGAAATCGATGCAGCCTTAAACTTGCTTCATCAGGAAGCTGCCGAGGGACATCGCCAGGCAGGTGAAATTGAAAAGCGCGCTCTACAGGTACAGCAAGGAGCTGAAAAGTCGCAGCAGAATGCCGTCCAGGTCTATGACGCTATACAGGCCAAGCTGGAAAAATCAATTGCTGAGGCACGTGTAGTAGAGCAGATATCCAATTTGGCAGAGAATATTGCTGGTATTGCTGATCAGACCAACCTGCTGGCCTTGAATGCTGCTATCGAGGCAGCCCGAGCCGGTGAACAGGGACGCGGGTTTGCCGTAGTCGCTGAAGAGGTGCGTAAGTTAGCCGAGGACTCTTCACAAGCGGTGGCTGGTATCCAATCCCTCACCCGTCAGGTTCAGGATGCTATTGGGGTTCTGATCGACAACTCCCATGATGCATTGAACTTCATGACCGAAGATGTTATGCGAGATTATAAACTGATGGTCAATATCGGTAAGCAGTATAAGCAGGATAGTGAAGCCGTTTATGATCTCACTGAGAAGATTTCTCAGAATGTGAACCAGGTAATGTCGGCCATGCAGGAAATCAACCGTTCTATTGAAGCTACTGCCGCTACGGTCGAAGAGTCTACAGCCGGTTCCCAAGAGATTGCCCGCGGCAGCGAAGCAACTGCTCAGGCCGCTGAGGAAATAAACCAGGCATCACGGCGTATGGCTGAAAACGCCGAGCAGCTGACTAAACTAATAGCTCAGTTTAAGCTGTAAACACCCTGAGGCTGACCCGTAAAACGGGTCAGCCTTCCTAATTACCAAGAAAAGTGCCATCTGATAGTTGAGAATAATAAACCCTTCAATATTGTCACTCTGAGCGAAAGCGAAGAGTCTTATAAATGCCATAGATCCTTCGCTACCGCTCAGGATGACATTCTACAAAAACAATGATAAGTCAGGAAAAATTCATTATGCCAAACTCTCAGTTATGAGTGGTTCTGCAGAACTTCCAAAAAACGCTGCCCGTATCTTTCGAGCTTGACCTCGCCTACTCCGCTTATATCCAGCATTTCCGACATATTATGGGGCAAGCGCCGGGCCATTTCCTGCAAGGTGGCATCGGTGAACACTACATAGGGAGGTACCTTTTCCTGCCGAGCAATGGTCATACGCAGTTCCCGCAAAGCGGCAAACACGTCATCATTAGCCGGTTGGGGGGCAGGGATAGGCAGCATTTTCAACCACAGCTTTTCTTCTCCTCGTAATATCGGTCGGGTTCTGGAAGTAAGCATTACTACCGGATACCGGCCCCCACTGCTGCTTAAATAGCCTTCAGCAATGAGCCGATTAATAAATTCAACCAACTGGGCGTGTTTCCAATCACTCATGATTCCATAGGTAGACAACCGATCTAAGCCCAGTTGGATCACCCGTTTTTGCCGGGAGCCAGCCAGGACTGAAGCCACCAAAGAGCTGCCATACTGCTGCCGCATACGGTAGATACAGGAAAAGACTTTTTGCGCTTCTATAGTAACATCCTGCAGTTCACCCTCGATGCAATTTGAGCAGTTATCACAATCACCCCCCGGCATGGCTTCATTGAAATAGTCCAGGATATATGAACGCAGACATCCCGAAGTATGGCAGTATTTGATCATACTAGACAATTTCTCATACTCCACAGCTTTCCGTTCCGGGGTTAGGTCGGTTTGTTCAATGAGGTATTTTTGCACCTGTATATCGCCAGCATGATACAGCAGTATACAGTCGGAGGGCTCACCATCACGTCCGGCGCGTCCGGCTTCCTGATAATAGGCTTCCAGATGGCGAGGCATATTGTGATGGATGATAAAACGGACATTGGATTTATCGATGCCTAATCCAAAGGCATTGGTAGCCACAATAACCTGGGAACGATCATAAATAAAATCATCCTGAGCCTGGCTACGCTCAGAGCCATTCATACCAGCATGATAGCGAGCTACTTCAAATCCCTTCTTTGTCAATTGCTCATGGAGTGTGTCGACTTCTTTGCGGGTAGCCGCATATATGATGCCGGCTTGACCGGGGTGTTCCTTAAGAAACTGACTTATATAACGGGAGCGATCCCCGCTTTTTTCAACAGCGAAACGCAGGTTGGGACGGTCAAAGCTGTTTACAAACACCTGGGGTTCGTATAATCCTAGACCATTAATTATATCCTGGCGGACTCGAGCAGTAGCCGTAGCAGTGAATGCCGCCAGTATAGGCCGCTCAGACAAAGAGGCTATCCAGGTGCCGATTTGCATATAGCTGGGACGAAAATCATGTCCCCATTGGGAAATGCAATGCGCTTCATCAATAGCCACCAGAGACAGAGGTAGATCCGTCAGCATCTGATTGAATAGCTCTGATTCCAATCTTTCCGGAGCTATATAAAGAAGCCGGAACATGCCTTGCTTAGCTAAAAACAGGCGATGGTTCACTTCACTTCCGCTTAAGGAGCTGTTTATGAATGAAGCGGGGATGCCTTGCAAGTTTAGGGCATCCACCTGGTCTTTCATCAGGGCGATCAGGGGGGAGATGACCAGGGTTAGCCCCGGCAGCATTAAGGCAGGCAGCTGATAGCACAGCGACTTGCCTCCCCCGGTGGGGAGCACTGCCACGGTATCGCGCTTATCCATTATACTGGCAACTACTGGCCCCTGTCCCGGCTTAAAATCGGTAAAGCCAAAGTGCTTTTTCATTATTTGGCTGATTTCTGTTTGCATGGAGAAAGCCCCTCCTAGTATCTAGAACTGAAATTATCAGGCTCTTATCTCGTAGTATTGGGAAAGGTTCCTTCAAATTGAATTATTGGTTTGCTAATAGCATACCATACCGGCTGAACAGCTAGGTATGACCTTCCCAAAGACTAAGGAGGATGAGTTGTTTGAAAAGAGTGTTCTGCGGACTGTTAGTAGCGGTTCTGATATCCTTAACCGGCTGTCTGGGAGCAAACTTCCAGACTGAACCTGCAGATGAAGAAATCAATCCCCCAATCAGTGCAGAAGAACAACAGAGAATGGATTTATACATCGCCGTTATGAAGGCTGCCTTTAACGAAGAAAACGGCGGCAGCAGGTTTATTGCCGTACATCTGGACACACTGGTGGGATTAAGCGATTCGGCCAAAACCGAAGTGCTCAAGGAGTTAACTGATCTATCACTACAAGTTTATAGCTTTGAAGATGTTAAAGAAGATACCACCAAATTTGAATTCTATGATGCTGAACATCACAGCCAGACTTTGGACGGAACAGTGCTGTGGGTTGTGGTGGAAGAGTATAGCGAAACCCGAGCCCTTATTACCGGGGTCTCCTGGTTTGGTGTTCTGGGGGCAGTCTTTCCCACCTATGAAGCAGTCTATGAAAACGGTACCTGGCAGTTAAAACTGATTAGTACGGCCATTTCTTAAGAGTAGGTTGCTTGCCAAGACCTAGCCTACCGATAACTAATAGTAAGGAAAAGGCAGTTATCGGGGCAGATAAACTGATTATTATATGATAATCCCTTTTGAGCAGTCATTTTACGTGGTTTATCCTCAATAATTAGGCCTTCCTTTATTTGTATAAGTGGGGAACTTCCGTTACCATTTAAATATAATAATTCAGCCGAAGCTTCAGAGTGGAGCGCGGGGGAACCGTTATTTGGGGCGAGTTTTCATGGTTGTCATGAGATTGGCATCATGGAGTAGGGCTAACCCAGGCCCGAGCCCGTCAGCTAACCTCGTAGGCGAGAATGGGGATTGTTTTTTCTGAGGAACGCAGTCTCTGTCACTGCGGTAGGTAAACTTGCCTTCCTTTAAAAACTTTCTTGTTATAATACAATAATCTCTTTTCTCACCGCTTCCCCCGGCTGCGCTGTGGCTTGGCGCCGGTAGGAGGTATTCTATGAAGGAAATTGGCAGATTTTGGGGTAGAACTGCGGCTAAACCGCTGTTATTATTGGTGCTGCTCATTTTGGGGTTATCAGCCATTGGCTGCGGCGGCAGTGATCCCGGAGCAAACAATGATGGCACCACTAATGGCAGTGATAAGCCTAAATTGGTTATGGCTGACGTATCCTGGGACAGTGTGCAGGTGCATAACCGGGTGGTGGGATTTATTCTCCAGCATGGTTATGGCTATCCTGAACCCGAGTACACCTTTGGCGATACTATGCCCCTGCTACAGGGTATGGCTCGCGGTGACGTAGATATCACCATGGAAGTCTGGCAAGATAATTACGCTGAGCCCTGGAATGAACTGGTCGAAGCTGGTTCAGTGATCGATTTGGGCTCTGTATTTCCTGATGCACCCCAGGGCTGGTATGTACCCACTTTCGTCATCGAAGGCGACCCGAATCGCGGCATCGAACCTATGGCACCAGATCTGAAATCAGTCTTAGATCTGCCTCGTTATTGGGAACTCTTTAAAGATGCTGAAGTCCCTACCAAAGGCCGTTTCCACAATGGCCCTCCCGGGTGGATGGTAACCGAAATCAATGAGGTCAAGTTTAAGACCTATGGACTGGATAAGACTTTCAACCTTTTCGGCCCTGGCTCCGACTCGGCTCTGTCTGCTTCTATGGTGTCTGCCTATGAAAAAGGCGAAGCCTGGGTGGGTTACAATTGGGAGCCCAACTGGGTAATAGGACAGCTGGATATGACCAGACTGGAAGAACCACCTTATGATCCTGAAGTCTATAATGATACCAATAATCGTGGCTGTGCTTATCCGGCCGCTAAAGTTATCAAGGGGGTTCATGTGGATCTGCCCAATACTGCTCCTGAAGCAGTGGATCTAGTATCCAAATATGAAACCACTTTGGAGCAGAACAATGATTTCCTTTCTTATATGAGCGAAAACAACGCTGATACCGAAGCTGCCGCCATTTATTTCTTGAAAACATATCCGGATACCTGGAAATCCTGGGTGTCAGAAGATGTCGCCCAGAAGGTGGAGCAGGCACTAGAAGAGGTGAACTAATATGACAGATGCTAGCACCAGTGACACTTTATTGGAAATAAATGGCTTATGGAAAATCTTTAACAAACAACATGGCGATTTTGATCCCCAGGATCTTGATGCCATCGAACACCTGAGGAATAACGGCGCTGTTGTGGCGGTACAAAATGTCTCTTTTCAGGTCAAACGTGGCGAGGTTTTCGTTATCATGGGATTGTCAGGCAGCGGCAAATCAACTTTGATTCGCTGCATTCCCCGCCTGATAGATCCCAACTGGGGAGAAATCATAGTGAAAGGGCACAATGTATTGGATATGGATGAACAAGAACTCATTGATTTTCGGCGTCATGAGACCGCCATGGTGTTTCAACATTATGGACTGCTGCCCCATCGCAATATAATTGAAAATGTCGCCTTTGGCCTCAAGCTGCGTGGGATATCTCCCCAGGAAAGAAATGAACAAGCTCGCTATGCGATAGCCCAAGTTGGTCTGGAAGGCTGGGAGAATCATTATCCCTCCCAGCTTTCGGGAGGCATGCGACAGAGGGTAGGCATTGCCCGGGCTCTGGTTCAAGAATCAGATCTACTGTTGATGGATGAACCCTTCAGCGGCTTAGATCCTCTGATTCGCCGGGAAATGCAGGATACTCTCACTCACCTGCAAAAGGAATATAATAAGACCATTGTATTTGTGACCCATGATCTGAGTGAAGCCATCCGCTTAGGAGACCGCATGGCCGTCATGCGCAAAGGAAAATTTGTACAGCAAGGTACTCCACAAGAGATAATGGATAACCCTGCTGATGAATATGTAGCGCGTTTTGTTTCCGACGAGAGGGCTCTTTTGTCCAACAAAAAACGACCACCGATTTATATATCTATGAAAACTAGAAAAGCTCGCATTAAGAAACAAGCCAAAGGTACTGCCGCTTCTCCTTCTGCTCAGCTGGCTGCCGCCGGGCGGAGGTGAAAATAATTGTTTCCTGAAGAATGGCATTTTTTCGTAGCACCTTACATTGACAAGTTTGTCAAATGGTTGGTAGTAGCCTGGGGGCCTTTCTTCGATGCTATTGCCAACTTTGTGCTAAGTGCGCTGTTGAGTGTAGAGCATTTTTTGAAATGGGTTCCCTGGTGGGCGTGGATCATAGTGGTGATCTTGCTATCCTGGCGGCTGACTCATAGCTGGTTTAAGACGTTGCTTCCCGGGATACTTATTCTTACTATAGGGATGTTCGGACTATGGGAAGTAGCCATGGAAACCCTGGGTATAGTGATCATTGCAGTGCTGATTTCTTTAGTTATCGGGATTCCGGTGGGAATTGCCATGTCTGGTTCAGAGCGGATCAACGCAGTTATCACCCCCATCTTGGATGCCATGCAGACTATGCCTAGTCTGGTATATCTCATCCCAGCTCTGATGCTGTTCGGACT
>DBRE01000115.1 GCA_002305535.1 Syntrophomonas sp. UBA1376 | reverse complement strand
ATGATGTGGGCATCATCCCCTATTGTATCAGAGGGAAGATCCTTCGGTCGTTCCTCCCTCAGGATGACAACATAATAGTAGTTCATTACCCAACAAAGGAGCAGATTCATGAGAATTGCTATGTTATCACCCATTGCCTGGAGGACACCGCCTCGCAGTTATGGCCCCTGGGAGCGAGTGGTATCTCTGCTGACCGAGGGTCTAGTCAGTAAGGGGATCGAAGTCACCCTTTTTGCCACCGGCGATTCCCTTACCGGAGCCCGCTTGGACTATGTCTGCCCATATCCTTATGAGGAAAACCCGCATATAGATGCCAAGGTATGGGAAGCCCTGCATATAGCCCATCTTTTCGAACAAGCAGATCAGTTTGATCTTATCCATAATCACTATGACTTTTTGCCCTTGGTATTTTCTCGACTGGTTTCCACTCCCATAGTAACCACTATCCATGGTTTCTCCTCTTCGAAAATACTGCCGGTTTATCGTGAATATCAGGACAGGAGCCATTATGTTTCTATCAGTGATGCTGACCGTGATCCTGACCTGCGCTATTTAGCCACCGTATACCATGGCATTGCATTGGATGAATTCACCTTTCGTGAGACCCCCGGCGACTACTTGCTCTACTTCGGCCGCATCCACCCGGACAAAGGAACCAGAGAAGCTATCGATATTGCACGGCTCAGCGGTCATCGCTTGTTGATGGCGGGTATCATTCAGGATAAGGAATACTTCAACAGTCAAATAGCGCCGTTCATTGACAATCACCAGGTTATCTACCTGGGTTCAGTTGGCCCAGCTCAGCGCAATGAACTTCTGGGGCATGCCTTAGCCCTTCTTCATCCTATTCACTTTAAGGAGCCATTTGGGTTAAGTGTTATTGAAGCCATGGCCTGTGGAACTCCGGTAGTGGCTTTTAAGAAAGGATCTATGCCGGAAGTGATCATCGATCAGCAAACCGGCTTTCTGGTTGATAATGTGGAAGAGGCTTGTCAAAGCATAACCCACCTTACGGAAATCGACCGTCGCCAATGCCGCCAGTGGGTAGCTCAACGTTTCAGTGTTGAACGGATGGTAGCAGACTACCTACAAGTTTACCAATCTATCCTAAGAACGGGTGCTGTTGCTTCGTTGCCGATAAATAACTAGAGTGAGATCTCTTCCTCAGGTACGGGACGGTGCGTGGGTTTGGGAACCTTGATGGTGCTGACCATTAAGAAACCCAGTATCACCAGCGCGCCGATCATGACTTCTCCAGGCAAACCGCTACCTGCCCAGGCCAATACAGCTATAACTATTCCGGCTAAGGTAATCGGGATCCCCACAAAGAAATCGTGATTATGAGAAATGTTGAAACGCGCCAGACGATAGGCACCGCACACCACATAAAACAAAGCTGCTGAAAGGGCAATAAGGGACATGGATTCTGAGAAAAACTGGATATATATCAGCAGTGCGGGTGCTACTCCAAAGGATACCACATCACATAATGAGTCCAATTCCTTGCCTATGTCAGTAGTGGCATTGCCACGCCGAGCAATCCTTCCATCCAGGCTGTCACAGACCGCCGCCAGTAAAATCAATAAGGAGGCCTCTTTGAACCAACCTTGGGTAATACAGACCAAGGCAATAAAGCCACACATTAGATTACACATAGTCATTAATAAAGCCGCTTTAGCATGATGGGAATTTTGCAATAACACTCTTTCCTCCCCTTACTTTATCACCGGGAGTCACCTGTACATCTGCATGGCAAGGCAGATATAATTCGGTACAGGAACCAAACCGGATAAGCCCCAACCTTTCCCCTCGTGATAGTAACTGTCCTGCCGTCACCCAACATACCAGACGCCGGGCGATCAAACCAGTGATCTGCACTACGATCAACCGTCCTGTGTCACTGGAAATACCAATATAGTTACGTTGATTTTTCGAGCTTGCTTCCATATTATATGCAGGAAGAAAAATTCCGGATACTCTATGGACTCCTTCTATCCTGCCCTCGATGGGCATACGATTAATGTGTACATTAAACAGACTTAAGAAGATCCTTACTTTAATAGCTTCTCCGCCCATGAACAAAGGTTCCTCTACCCGAGTTATATCCATTACCTTGCCGTCGGCAGGGGATACCACTAACCCTGCTGCCTGGGGAATAGTTCTGGGAGGATTGCGAAAAAAGAAGAGGCAAAACAAGCTTACCATAGCCAAAACCACCCCTGCTGTCTTCCAACCAATCACAAAGCAGGCTAGTGACAACAGGGCGGGTACCGCTATAAACACCCATCCTTCCAAAGCAACTATCTCTTTATGTTTCATATTCATCTTCCTGCCAGCGTGTTGTAGACGGCCTTCCTTTATTAATGCTACTTTAACATAATCCGACACTATTTGTACTAATAATTATCCAATCAATTATCTGAATGACAAACCCCCTGCCAAAGCCAGCAGGGGGTGCTTCACAATACATTATTTGGTCAGAAAAAATACTGACAGGGTACCAGAGCCTACATGTGCTCC
>DBRE01000058.1:8215-9545 GCA_002305535.1 Syntrophomonas sp. UBA1376 | reverse complement strand
TTCCCATCGGGGCTGGGATCGCCGCCAATTGTCACTGTTGGGTACGGAAACCTTTTTATCGCAGGTGATCCTGCATGGATTTTTCCAGGCTGATCCGCACCCAGGTAACATCCTTATTATTGATGAGAATAAAATAGCCTTTATCGACTTTGGCGAGGTAGGATCCCTCACCGAAAACAGGCTGTTACAGCTGGGTGAACTGCTGCTCAGTGTCAGCCGACGGGACGTTGATAAGGCTATCGCCACCCTGGAAGACATGGAAATCATCGGGGAGTCTGTCGATCGCGAAGGAGTGGAAGAGGATCTGGCTGATCTGGTGGGCTATGTGACTTCTTCCAGTGTGGGGGAACTGGACATGAATCGCTTGCGGGTAGAAGTAATGGATGTGGCCTATCGCCATGATCTGAGAATGCCTTCTTATCTTACCGCTTTAATGAAAGCCCTGGTCACTGTGGAAGGGGTGGGGAAAAAGCTTGATCCTACCTTCAACTTTATGGATATTGCCCAACCCCTGGCGGTCAAGGTATTTGAGGAGCGGCTCAAGCCTGACAAGGTGTATAAGTATTTACGACGCAAATATTATCGGGATATAAAACCACTGGGCACTCTCCCGGCTGACTTGCACAATTTGGTCAAAACTACCGGCCGTGGACAGTTGAAGGTTACCATGCAGGTGGAATTCAGCTCATCATCAAAGCGCCAAATGAACCAACTGGCAAGCCGTCTGGGTATAAGTATGATCATATCGGCAGGATTGATCAGTTCGGCACTGATTATTGCTGCTGGCCGTGGTGGTGGAGATGTGATCACCCTGGTGGGAGCAGGTGGATTTGCAGTTGCTCTCATTGGTTTAGTAGTGTTTACCTTATCGGTCTTGCGTTCTTAAGAAAAGTTGCTACTACACCTATTTGGCTTCTCTTTTATGTGGTACTGGTGTATGGGTCAATGTCTCCAAGTCGGGCAGATCTGCATTCTCTTTCGCCAAAAAGTCAGATTGTACTAATTGTCTGTCTATCAAGCTCTGCAGCGAATTCTCCATGGTGATCATGCCAAATTTCGATCCGGTATAAATAGCATTAGGTATCTGATGGTATTTGCCATCCCGTATCAGACTGCGGATGCCCGCGGTGCAGATCATGAGCTCTATGGCTACCACCATAGATACGCCGTCAATGCCCGGCAGTAAACGCTGTGACAGTACGGCTCGCAGGCAGTTGGCCAACTGAAGGCGAATCTGGGCTTGTTGGTAGGAAGGGAAAACATCTATCATCCGTTCCACCGTCTGGGCAGAATTAATGGTATGCAAAGTGGCCAAAACCAGATGACCGGT
>DBRE01000058.1:0-8158 GCA_002305535.1 Syntrophomonas sp. UBA1376 | reverse complement strand
TATTCGATCGGGTCTTCCAGAGTGACTATATGACAGGAGCGTTCCCGATTGATAATATCGATCATAGCCGCCAGAGTCGTCGATTTGCCGCTGCCAGTCGGACCGGTAACCAGTATGAGACCACTGGGGTAACGGGCAAGGGAGCCCACTACCATAGGTAGCCCTAGTTCTTCAAGATCAGGAATGATGGTCTTTATGACTCGAGCAGCTATACCGATCACACCTTGATAGCGGTATACGTTGACTCGAAAATTAGCCAGACCAGGCAGTTGGTAGGACGTATCGATTTCCCCAACTTCCTGAAGCTGAATAAAACCTTCGTTGCCCAGAATGCGCAGGGCCATGTTCTCAGTGTCAGTGGCACTCAATACTGCCTCCTCCAAAGCAATCAATTGAGTATTGATCCTGATGATAGCCGGGTTGCCAGGCGCCAGATGAATATCTGAGGCTTCACGGGTCACCGCTTGTTTCAACAATCTATCCAGTATTGCCATCCTTCTAACCCCCAAATTTATATCGAAACATATGGTTTGTCACAGCTTGAATCCTCATTATTCCCGAATTTCCACATTACCAGTACCAGCCCGACTGCGCATATCCCAGCACAGCCAAGGTATAAAAAGGGGACATAATACTGAAAAGTAGCCGAGGGCTGGTCAACACGGAGAAAGTGCAGACCACAGCGTGCCAGACTGAAAAGACCGAAATAGAGAAAGAAAACCGTGCCGGATTGATAGGAACGGCGCAGCATACTGAGAGCCAGTGCCAGACCGATCAATCCCACTATGCTTTCCCACATCTGCACAGGCAGCAAGGTCAGATCCACTGGCCGGTAAACGCTGACACTGTTCTCAGCCACCCAGATCTGCTGGTAGTGCAGAAAAGCTCTGCTTCCTTCAGCAACGGGCAGACCCAGTGGCGGCGGAGCCGGCGGCCCAAAACAGCATCCATGCAGGAAACATCCCATTTTAGCAAAGACTGCAGTACTGGCCAGACCGGGAGCAGTCAAGTCCAGTGCCCGCAGGCCATTCAGTCCAGTCAGACAGGGAGAGATAAGAGCGGCCAGGGTCAAACCCCCTACATAGCCGCCATACATAAAAAACTGCCCGGGTTTGAGTACCCAGGGACTGATATTCGACTGTGAATAGATCTCAGGGTTCAGCAGATAGTGTGAAAGGCGGGCAAATACCAGGGCAGATGCCAGTACTACGATAATGTACAATACTCCCCGCTGAATAGAAATGCCGTTCATTCGGTGCAGAATGACAGTAATAACTGCACAGGCCAATAAAGCCAGGGAGATCATGAGTGGATAACTGTATATAACTAAATCTTTTTCCGAGATGGTAAAGACCAGTTCTGGAGCCATTGCTTACTCCTGCCTATTTGATTCTCTTATTCGGGTACGTGTTGGGAAGTTTCCCGCCATTTGGCCGAAAGCCATCCGGTATTAGCCGGTTCCACAAAATAGGGCGGCGCATCGTAGAGCATGCGCGGATCATGAGAATAAATCTTATTATAGCCAGTACCTCCGGTGGTTCCGACGAAGCCGCGGTAGCGCTGGGTTATCGATCCTACTAGGTTGATCTCGCCCTTATTACTGCCGTCTTCCGCGTATTCGAAACCATAGGAAATGTCGCGGACAAATAAGGCGGCATGGATATATATGTCATCAGGAGCAGTATCGATTCTATTTCCTAAGCCTTTACCGCCCCAACACCAATCTCTGCTGGATAGCTGGCTGGGCCAGTTGTAGTGGATTATCCTGATACACTGGCCGGCTACCAGACCCAGCATATCATCACCATCACCTTCAACTTCAGTGCGCACCCAATCAGAACCATTCATTATCTGCGAGAAATCGGTGGTGCTGTAAGTAACGCCAGGCTTATTGTCTTCATTTATTCCCCTATTAAAATTAGAAATTCTGTTGGGTCGGCGCCAATCACAGGGATCGTGCCCAGTGATAAAAAGATCGTTGGCAGCGGCGATGGTAAGTTTTCCGTCTAACTGCCCACATACGAAAACGTTTCCGAAGTCCCGGTCAAATTTATATACGTATCTATTATGTGAATTTTCACCGTTGTCACCGGTGCTTCCATTGACATATATTACTCCATTGGCAGGCAGTTCCAGGGAAGGAATATCCGCCCTGAGTTCGGCAAATGAACTATAATTATTACCATTTGCTCTATAGGTTCCTACTTCATACTGGTCATTATTGCCTTGATAATTGGAAGGTGGAGTATAGGCTACCTCATTGTATTTCCAGGTGTTTGCATCCTTGTCCCAGCGGCGGATGTCGTATTTATCACCTTTAAGGTAAATATAGGTGCAGCCGTTGTAATAATGACCACTCATACGGGCGTGAGCCAGAAGGTCAGTATTGCTGCTGACGAATTCCAAAGGATCAGCCTGACTGTTTCCCTGACGAAATACTTCATTGCTGGAGATCCTATTTTCCGGAGAGATATCTATACGGTTCACATAGGTTACCGGTCCGTAAAATATGGGATCGTAATCACCTATATAAAGAGTGTCATTGGTATGCAGAGGACCATACATGACTTCATCATCTACCCAGTATAATTCATCTCCATACTCATTGATCTCGTTGTTGGTAACCATGGCATGCTGAGTGAAGGTCCGCTTGGATACCTCGACCTCAATGGTGCGCAGATGGTCAGAATCGTTTTCAGGCCAACCGGTGGAACGCAGAACAATCCGATTGCGCACCGGCACTTCGATACCATCTACGGTTTCCCGCGCGACCCGTATCTGCACCCGATAGTTACCGGTTTCTTCACCATTTAATGTATAAACATCGAATCCCGATTCGGATGTATCACAATCGTATTCAGTGGTATCCAGGTAGAAGATATCGTCATCATTCAGCTTCCACAGGTAGTGATTGTAACCCTGTTCAGCGGCATAGAGGGCCTCGTCCCGATCTATAGACTTTTGCACCAGCAGAGTCTGGTTGGTGCTGACATTGATAGCCGCAACTGACAATATGGTCATTACAGCCATTACAGCCAGGACCAAAGGAAGGGCTATGCCCTCTTGATTTGGTATCGGCTTATCTATCATAGTAATACACCTCTTCACCACTAACAGCCTTCGCTGTATACTTCCACTATACACTTTGCAGTTTTACCCCCATCTGAAGTAGTGACGACTATATCAGCTCTTCCTTCGGCTACTCCGGTAATTGTTGCGGTAAGTCCGCTGCCGCTTACAGTCGCAACAGATGCTTTGGAGGATGACCAAGATACCGATTGATTGCTGGCATTGTTGGGGTGGATTCTGGCAGTTAGTGTAAAAGAATGACCTTCTTCTATACCCTGTTGCGTTGTATCCAAGGTAACACTGAATACCGGCACCGTAGTTTCCCCACCGGGACCAGCCACCGGAGATCCGCTTACCGAACCTACCTCACGGCTGCGGGACAAGTAGCTGGAAGATACAGTGAAGGGCTGAAAACGCGGGTCATCGGCACGATCAGTGTCGGCAATGGTAAGAATGATCTCAATCAGTCGCTGATCACCGGTGCCGTTGGTATTATCGTAAAAAGCCTGCTGATTGGATATACCGCTGGCTATGGTTTCCCAATTATTGGTCGGAAAAGCTGCATTTATGATACTGTTTGGATCGTCGTCTGTTAAAAGGCAGCGCTGCAGTTCGTGGTCATGGATGCGGTAGAATATCTTGTTCCACTCATCACTGCTGTCATCATAGCGGTAGATAAACAGCCGCTCGCCAGCAGCATAGGCCCCCTCAGCATCAAGCACAACTACAGCCTTCTGGGTTTCGGAAGGTTTTTCTGCTCCCCTTATTTCTCGGCCCAGGACAGACATAACGGCATTGGCCTCACTGATATGCGGATTTACAGCTTCGTTTGCCTGCCAGGCGCGATTGGCTGAGAAAAAAGCCTGGTAGCCAATGGCCAGGACAATGCCCACCAGGGCCAGCACCAGAAGCAGTTCTATCAGGGTGAAGCCTTGTTGGGCCTGGGACCTGTCTCTTAGTTTTTTCATTGCAACCTTCCCCTTTTAATTTCCATTGACCTTTACAGTCATATTCTGACCGGGAGCACTGAATTTAACGTTGTTGTTGGTGTATATACATTGAATGTCGAAGCTGCCAAAAGTCATACGCTCGATATCCGGATCACTGTCAAAACGCAGCCGGAAGCTGTCGGTCAGGTCTGCAGCCTCCAGGTCTATACTGCTGGATCCTGCGTTTTTCAGATCCCTAAAGCCTTGAACAGTTAATAACGAACTCCATGAGCCTGAGCTGCTGTCCAGCGCAGCACCGTCCTGGCTCTTGAATAATACTTCGAAGTCGGAAAATGATTCAGATGCGGTTTCCAAAGCCAGCTGGGATGGATCAGGAATCAGTTTGACCTGACAGTCCATATTAGGACCGGGGGCAAACGCACTGAGATCTATCGATTTGCAGGCCAGGCGATGTTCATGGTCTCCCGCATGGTAGTCAACATCAGTATAATTGTCAGGATTGGCTTCCCAAAGACCGAGATCACTTTTGTAAAGCCACAGGTTTTTCATAGCTACACCATTTTCTTCGCTATCGGGCTTCCAGCACTCCCAGTCAGCTTCATCATATGCTGAACCATCAAATTCGGCTGCGACCACATCAGATACAGAAAGCTTGTAATCCCCGGGGTAACCACCTGAACCACCTGCACCGGAGACCCCCACAGGCCATAAATCAGAAAAGGTGACACTGGTATCGCCGGCAGAAAGATCGGCGGATAAGCTGCCGCCGTGATCTACCAGCAAATCGGTGTTGGCCAGGCTGACCACCGCACCTTTATGCTGCGGAGAGACCTGTACGGTGATAGAACCGGGTTCTTCCATTTCAATATCGATGCTGTTGGTACTGAAGCGGGTAACATTCACTGTATTATGGTGAGAAGGGTTGGGATGCATCATTAAACCGGAGTCCTCGGCTTTCACAGTATATGTGCGGCTGTTCACAGCCTCGTTTAAGAAGGATACCGGGAACATGGCCTGACCAAACTCATTGGTCAAGGTGGAGTCCGTATCCAAACCGCTGGTGATGGTAACAAAAGCACCTTCAACCGGGATAGCATTGCCGTCGTCGTCGCGCCACCCCCGCACTACGTTTACTATCAGACCCGCTACAGCTGAGGGTGCCCCTTCACGGGCCAGGAAGGACTTGAAGTCAGCCTGACGGGCAACTCTTCCGGTAAAAGCTGATGGACTGGACACTTCGACTGTCAGCTCTTTGTAATCAAATGGCAGAGTATCATCAGGATGAAGACCGTCCGCCGGATCATCTATCCACAAAACTATTTTTCTGATCTGATAGCTGGCATACTGAGGATCGACGGTGACACCATCGGAGAGCGTTTTATAATAAGGGCCGGTAATGCCGACCTGGAGAGGGGCACCTCCGGCTGCGGCAGGATCTTCGTTGTTGTAGTTGTTGGGTGTGACCTGAGCCAGGGTCTTTTCCAGTTCCTGTTTGGCAAGTTCAGCAGCTATGGTTTTCGCCTTGTTGCTGTGGGTAGTCTGAATGGCCAGGGTAAAGAGCGGTACACAGGCAGTGATTATGAGCAGAAGTATAAGCAAAGAAACCAGTATCTCCACCAGTGTAAACCCGCGTTCGTTGTCAGCAGAGGCCAGCTTTCTTAACTTCATTCCATCATTCTCCTTAAAATAAGGATTATAAGCAAAAAGGTCATGCTTTTTAAGCTCTTAGCTGTGACCTTAGAAGTAGACAAATTACCTACTGATAATACTACCATCGACCCATTAAGAAATAAATAGGCTAACTTATAAAATTTACCAAAAAAATGAAGGAGATAGTCAAAGGTAACCAGAATACATTGCAAAAATTTACAGGGATGTAAAAAATGTTGACGAAACACGGTGGATACAACTTCTTTCGCAGGCTTGGGCCCGCTAACGATTCCGGATTTACTCTCATCGAGGTTCTGGTATCTTTGGTGTTGGTCTATCTAATATCTGGACTGGTCTTGAATGTCATAAGTGTAGGGGCAGCCAGTTTGGGGTCTTCGGGGCATCAGACCTTGGCATGTGCCTATGGGGCATCACTATTGGAAGAAATGAAGGCTGACCCGGAACGCTACATTATACCAGGTGAGACTTGTTCATTTAAAAGTGATGCAGCGGCCTTTGCTGTGTCGAAGCCAGAAGGTCTGGCAGCTGAATTGGAAGTAATGCCGATGGCGTGTTGTCCGGAGATATATCGGGTAACTATTTGTATAACTAATGAACAGGGAGACCGTCCGTGGGAAGAGTGGTTGCTGGGGTTCGTGCGTTTGGATGCCGAAATATGAGGAGTAAACCTGGGACTGATGAAAAGGGCGCCTTGCTGGTGGATTTGTTAGTGGGGTTGGCTTTGGGACTGACAGTGTTGGGACTGGTTCTCAATATGCTGATGGTCATGGAGACCAGTAGCCGTCAGCAGTCAATTGAGGCTGAGCTTCTCTATTCCGGACGGGTGGTACAGGAAGTGATCCAGAACCAGGTCAGAACTGCAGTGGATATCGAAGTGATAAACGGGGGCGACATATTGGTGATTACGGATCCAGAGGATAAAAAAACCCGTTACTACAGTCAAAAAGGTAGTTTTTATCGCTCCTATAAGACCAGTACTCCTGTAGCAGAAAATGTAAAGTCAGTGCGCTTTGTGGAAAGTGAGGACTGTCTGTTGGTGGATATGGAGTTGCAGAGGGAAGAAGATAGTTTGCTGATGAGCTTTGTGTGTGCGAAAAGGTTTTGATGCGAACAGGCTGTGGTGGAGTCTACCCCTAATTGGCATCGTAAACCTCAGTTGCCGCGCCGCTTTACAGGGTTCGTGAGGTGGGATTTGTGAATGGGATGAGAGGGCAGAGGGGATACATATTGGTAGTGGTGATGATACTGCTGTCGCTATTTACTATTATGATCGTTTCTATGTTGGACACCTCTGTAATGGAAAGACTGATCAGCTGCAACAGCCGTGATGCGGAGCAGGCCTTTCAGTTGGCAGAAGGGGCGGTTTACCTGGGGGTCGAGCAAAGTTATCAGGTGCTGTCACAAGACTACCGTACGGTGGAAATCCTGCCATCTTCCATCCTGCTGGAGCAGACTTCCTTTACCGATATGGTCAATGGCCAGGCGGTGCAAATGCAGATCAATAATCCCAGATTGATCGAGCAGTGCAGTGATTACAGCCTCTACGAGTTTTCAGGAACCGGGTCATGTCCTCCTGCTAAAAACCGGTTGAAAGCACAGGTGCGTTTTGAATATCTGCAGTATTATGTGCCCCAGTTCGATGAAGAAGGCGCTATCGTAGACATGGTTTTTACCCATCGAGATTATCTGGATCGGGGCCAAATAGTTAGTCTGGAGAAGGAAATCTAGAAATAGAAAGCCCAGGCCCGAGCATGACTTTTAGGGATGGGGTTTTACTCCATCTACTTGCAGTTCATAAACGAACAGGGTTTTTTTGACTGATATGCGGATAGGTTGATCGGGAACATCCGGAACTATCCCGCTATCATACCAGATGGTGATTCCATCAACTTCTGCCGGGGTAAAAAGCTCTGTTTGTTCGGGAAGAGGCTGACCAAGTTTAATGACCGGTTCCAGGGTAAGGCCCTGGGGTGCCCGGCAACTGCGGTTGCAGGTCAGGAAAGTTTCCATGGATATTCGAATATGTCTGCCTTTGCGGTCTATGAATTGGCGGGCTGCATCTGTTATGATAAACAAGGTGGTATACCTGCTTTCGTTAGTTATGTATTTAATGATAGCTTACTGAGGTGCAGGTGGACAAGGATTAGGGGGGGAAATCGGAATTGGTTCAGGTGGGGTTTTTCTGGGAAAACGGGCCGATAGGATGATCTCTGCCAATGTTACGGTTTGAGTTTATAGATTGCCGCGCCTTCGGCTCGCAATGACAGCTCAGAAGCACCTTCTCGGCAACATTAATTGCGACAAAAGGAGCATGAGTGGTACCCATTAGGGTGCGATGACAGCTCGGGACACGGGACGATGTGGGCATCGTCCCCTACGGGTATTGCGTTTTATTGGCTAGGGTTGAAACGATAATAAATTCGTCATTTATTTTTGTGGAGCGCTTTTGGGGCAGGATTTTCGAAAAG
>DBRE01000074.1:15225-45680 GCA_002305535.1 Syntrophomonas sp. UBA1376 | reverse complement strand
CCTGCGGGGACTCCTGATGCTCGTCCCCTATTGCATCTGTCATTCTGAGACGGAGTCGAAGAATCTTTGCGGGTACAAGGGGGAAAGATCCTTAGGTCGTTCCTCCCTCAGGATGACAATATAAAGTTCTATCGGTAATACTCAGAAAAATAAAAAGGACCGGTTTCCCAGCCCTTTCTGTTTCCTACCACATTTCGGGAAAAGCCATGTTGGTGTATATTTCCTCCAGCCTGGTCTTGTGACCTTGTTCCATATAGGCAAGTTCCTGAAAGACCTTAGCCTGTTCGGCGGTTTCGCTGCTTTCAGCAAAGGCAGTGTAGCGATTCATAGCCTCTTCTTCTCTTTTCATAGCCAGAGCGATGGCATCCACGGGCTTCATGTCTACGGATAAGGCGGGGCCGTCTACGGTTTCTGCTACCTTGAAATCAGCTGAGGGCTTAAATCGCAGAGGTTTGTCGGGGTTGTCCAAGAATGATTGCAGGAGTAATTTGTGATCTTTTTCTTCGGCAGCCAATTCGGTGAAAATCTGTTTAATGGAAGCATCCAGGTCTTTTTGTGATAATGCCAGGTAAAATTCGTATGCTTCGACTTCTTGTTCAATAGCCTTGTTTAATATGGCCTCAATTGATGATAGGCTCACTATATCACCCTTCCTGCTCTTTTATACCCATTGTACTAGAGCTTGGAAAAACCGGCAACAATTAGTCATAATCTGTTGATATTTTATTGTTACATTTGTAACAATACCTATCTTAAAAGGCTCTTTTCTTTCAATATCAGGGGATCTGATAGGAATGAGTCCCTATAATATCCGGGTGCTGTATAATCATCGATTTTGCAGCGCTTTGCACCGCGGGTCATACCATGAATAACTACCTATAATAAGCTATAATATATATAAGCCCCGGGCCAAATGACCCGGGGCTTTATAACGTAATAGGAAGGTGAGATCATGGATGACCCAGCATGTACAGTGACCAGTGCTCGGATTGAAGATATACCAAGCATGCTGGAGATTGAGAAGAGGCATTTTGATATTTGTTGGTGTTCTAGAGAAGAAGTTTTGCAAAGGCTGATCAAAAAGGATCCTAGGATGTTTCGAGTTTGTAAATCAGGTGGAGTCTTAAAAGGTTATTACGGAGTGATTCCTCTGTCTTATGTGGTGTGGCGAAAGGTGATCAAAGGTGAAATCACTGAGGATGAAGCCATGGGCTATGTACTACCTTTTCATGCACCGGAAGTTTATCTTTATATCTATTCTGTAATAGTAGACATTTCTGATAAGCGGCGTAAAGTCTTTACCAGGGCTCTGGTACGCGACTTTGCTCGGGAGTATATAATGAGACCCGGCTATAAAAGATCCAATATTAAATATGTAGGAGCATTTACAGTTTCGGAGGGTGGCAGACGCCTCTTGGAGCGGTCTGATTTCATATTTAAGGGAAGTTTTCGTGCAGTAAATGGCACGCAGGCTAGGTCATATATCATCAACCAGGAGAGCCTCATCCGTCAGGTTGAAAGAAGCAAGCAACAGTGTTCTCAAAAGCGCATAGCCTAGACCCGATGTAAGAGGAACAGTTCTCGGTTTAGACGCAGATTAACGCTGATTTATATGATTAAGGATTTAATTAAAAATCATAATAAATCTGCGTAAATCTGCGTCAAAAATTTTTCCTGGTTGGCATGTCCCGTCTCGTGGGTCGTCTAACAGATAAAATAACGAAGATCCATTAACATATCTTGCATCTCTTCTTCAAAATCTTGCTGTATCCTATTTCTTAAGCGAGTTTCCTGCTCTTGCTGCTGGCTATAATCATTTTCATACATAAGACAACCACCTTTGCTGTTTCGGATAGCTTGTGCAGAAAGAGGCTCATTATTCTCGGTACAGTTATAAATTCTTGTCAACAACTCCTATTCTATCTTATTGGTTCTGCGCCACAGCTTCATGTCTTGGGCCTGGCGGATGAGATCATCGCGAAAATCTGGATGGGCCAGACTAATAAGGCGCTCAGCCCGTGACCAGGCTGGCTGACCTTTCATCTGGGCTATTCCATATTCGGTAACAATATAATCTACCAATGTCCGGGGAGTTGTAACGATGCTGCCCGTTTTGAGGGTTGGTACGATTCGGGAATGAACCGTGCCGCTTTTATCTGTAAAGGTGCTGGTCAGACAAAGAAAACTCTGACCCCCTTTAGAGAACCAGGCGCCTTCTACAAAATCCAACTGTCCGCCGGTACCAGAGATTTGCCGTATTCCTGAACTTTCAGCAGATATCTGACTGAACAAATCGATTTCGATGGCATTGTTGATGGAAACCACGTTGTCGTTGCGGCTGATAACCCGGGCATCATTGGTATAATCACAGGGATGACTGGCCATGATGGGATTACCATCTACGAATTCGTAGGCTTTGTTGGTGCCCAAACAGAAGGTCACCACTATTTTGCCGCGATCAATGGTTTTGTATCGGCCAGTGATTTTGCCTGCCTCGAACAAATCTACCATGGAATCACAGAACATCTCGCTGTGAATACCCAGATCGGTAAGATCGGTTTCACATAAGAGTTGTCCCAATATATTGGGTAAGGTGCCTACACCTAGCTGCAAGCAGGCGCGATCAGGTATTTTCTCCAGGATCAATTCTGCCATGCGCATGTCAACCTCAGTGGGCTCAGGTGAGGGAGGCAGTTCAAACATGGGAGGATTACTGCCTTCTATAATGTAGTCAACCATGGAAATGTGCAGGCCATCCTCGGAGCCGCCGGGGACACGGGGCATATTATGATTTACTTCCACAATAACAGTAGTTGCCCGCAGTGCTCCTTCAAAACAATAAGTATTAGCAGCGCCAAAGGAGAAAAAGCCGTGTTCATCCATGGGGGCAACCTGAACGACACAAGTATAAGGTGGGTTAGTAGGTAGCGCAAACATCTGGTTGGCCTGACTGAAGTTTGCTGGAGTAAAGTGCAGCATGCCTTGATCATACATTTTTCGATCAACGGCACTAAAGTAGAAGCTGTTTAAGGTGAAAACGCTATGGTCATGATCGGCAAGGGCGGTCTGTAATGGGGGGATCAACCCGGCACCGTAATAAATATCAATATCAGTTAGTTCATTGACGCGCTTAGCCAGGCTGTTGTCAAATTCAATGGGCTTGCTTAAAAAACTGCCATATAAAAGGTAGGCACCCGGCTGCACTAATCCGGCAGCTTGATCGGGGGTAATGAGCTTCTGCTGATATTCTGATAAATATGATTTTTTCAAAATAAAACCTCCTTTTCAGTTTCACCCATGCAGCAAAAGATGGTGGGTATTTTTACTTGATCCCAATTTCATCCTACGACCATTATTGGCAGATTGTAAAGTTTTAATTAATTCGGACAACAGATCGGCTATTTCCTCCATCTGGCCACGCAAATATTAAAGAAGCGAACTGCAGGAAAAATTACGTAAAACACAGAAACCTTCTTTTCAGAAATTAGATTATGGGGAGGTTGTCCTAATGGCACACGAGATTGATTATATAGTGCATGGGAACGAGATGCAGTTCGTAGAGATCCAGTTAGATCCGGGGGAAAGTGTTATTGCCGAGGCGGGCGCTATGATGTATATGGATGATGGGATCCGGATGGAGACCATCTTCGGAGATGGATCAGATCAGGGCAGCGGTGGCGGTCTGAGTAGCAAACTGTTTTCGGCAGGCAAGCGCTTGATTACTGGAGAAAGCCTATTTATGACGGTCTTTACCAATCAGGGACAAGGCCGCCGACAGGTGTCTTTTGCTGCACCGTATCCGGGTAAGATCGTGCCTCTAAATCTACTCCAGTATGAGGGGAAAGTTATCTGTCAGAAGGATGCTTTCCTGTGTGCTGCTAAAGGCGTATCGGTAGGCATTGACTTTAAGCGCAAGCTGGGTGTTGGCTTTTTTGGTGGTGAAGGGTTTATTATGCAGAAGCTGGAAGGCGACGGTTGGGCTTTCATCCATGCTGGAGGAACTATCCTGGAAAGGACTCTGGAAGCTGGTGAACTGCTGCGGGTTGACACTGGTTGTTTGGTAGCCCTCACCAAGGGAGTTAAATATGATATTGAGATGGTAAAAGGGATAAAAACAGCGTTTTTTGGCGGAGAAGGCCTATTCTTTGCTACCCTGCGAGGCCCAGGTAAAGTATGGTTGCAGTCATTGCCCTTCAACCGATTGGCCGATCGTGTCAACAGTCAAGGTGGATCCAGCGGACGCAAGGAAGAGGGATCCTTGCTGGGCACTATCGGTAATCTTATTGATGGAGATTAATCGACCCGGTTTAACCGTTAACCTGACTAGAGGTGTTCACACTTTCTATCGCAGTGGCATAATCTAAGGGAAATGGGCTGGTATTACCGGATCATTCCCCGGGGATACTGACAGGAAAAAGGGTGTTATGCCAAATGAAAGGGAAACCGCGTCAACATACTCCTTCTAGTGGGGGAAACCTTCTGCCACGGTGTTATTTTTGTGGAGAGGTTCCTGCTCTGGGAATCCACGGAGGGGTGATGATCAAGAAAGCCTTTATTTGTTCGGCCTGTGAACAGGATATAGTAAACCTGCAAGTCGGCTCTAGCAATTATCGGGCGGTAATAAATAAATTAAAAGAAATATTGGGTTAAAGTTTCATTAAAGTGCACTTCAGGGTGTCGAAGAATTCGACACCTTATTTTTTTTGCATGGTTAACTGGTTCTTCTTCATATACAATAATGAAGAAAAGAGTCTTAAGTGGGGAGAGAAATGAGTTTATTAAACTATAAAACGCTGTGTCTGGTCAATCCTGCTTCAGCCAATGGGCGTACCCGCAAAGCCTGGTTAAAGACCGAACAGGCTTTGGCCAAACGCGGTATCAAGCTGGATGTATATTTTACCAAAGGGCCAGGTGATGCCACCATCGAGACCCGTAAGGCTTTGCAGAACGGATATGAACGCATAATCTCCGTGGGCGGAGACGGTACCCTCAATGAAGTAGCCAACGGATTTTTCGATTCCAATCAGCAACCCATTAATCCGGAAGCCGGTCTCTCTTTTATACCCATGGGCACCGGCGGCGATTTCTCCCGCATGTTTGGCCTTAACAGTGATTTAAGCACTATATGTCGCCTGTTGACTGATCCTCGGCCCTACAGATGCGACTTGGTTTTGACCACTTATACGAATTGGCAGGGTGATCCGGAAAAGCGCATTTTGATCAATGAAGCTGATGTAGGTCTGGGTTGTGAAACCGTATTTCGTGTGAATCGCAACAGCAAAGCTCTAGGAGGATTCGCCTCATTTCTGTTGGCATTTTTAGTTACGATGATTGTCTACCGTAACTTGGAACTGGTTATCAAAGTGGATGATGAAACTATATATGATGGCAAAACCGGAGTAATAGTAGTAGGTAACGGCGGTTATTTCGGGGGCGGAGTCAAAGTTGCCCCTGATGCCAAAATAGATGACGGACTCCTGGAAATAATACTAGCTAAAGACCTAAAGAAAATGGATTTGGTGCTTAATCTGACCAATATGTATAAAGGAACCCATCTCAAGCATCCCCAGGTGGAACGAATGATCGGCCGGAAAGTAGAGATATTGTCTAAGGATGATATTCGGTTTGAGATGGATGGTGAGACTCCTGGGCATGGCAGTAGTATACTTTTTGAGATTATGCCGGATGCGATAACCCTGCTGCTTTAATAAAGGAAGCGATGTGATACCAGTCATGACCCCCATTTATACGGCACTAACCCACTATATAGCTGAAAACACCTTACGCCTACATATGCCTGGTCATGTGGGAATAGCCGAAGCCTGGCCTTTAACCTGGGGGAAACTAGCTTCCTTCGATGTTACCGAGATTCCAGGAATGGATGATCTTCACCTACCTACGGATGTGATCGAGCAAGCTAGGCAGTTGCTGGCTCAGGCCTTTGGAGCCCAAGAGAGCTTCTTCCTGGTCAATGGTGTGACCTCAGGGATTCAAGCCCTTTTCCTTGCACTGCCTGCGAATGCCAAGGTTTTGATACCTCGTCACGCCCACCGATCATTCTTTGCTGGCATGGTATTGTCTGGTACTAACCCCGTGTACTTGCCAGCGGAAATAAATGAAGAGACTGGTCTGTCTCTGGCTACCAGTGTTGAAGCAGTGGAAAGCGCGCTACAGAGCAATGAGGCAGTAGCAGCAGTTTTTTTGACCAGCCCCACCTATTATGGCACGGTCAGTGATATCAAGGGGATAGCAACTGCAGCCCACCGTAGGGGTATTCCAGTTTATGTTGATGAAGCCCATGGATCTCATTGCGGATTTCATCCCGATTATCCGATGCCAGCTTTGCAGGCTGGAGCAGATGCGGTTGTCCATGGATTGCACAAAACCCTGCCAGTTCTAAACCAGGGAGGAGCTTTGCATCTGGGGGACAGTTTTGGGCCTGTTGACCAGATCACCAGAGCTTATAGCCTTCTGACTACCACCAGTCCTTCTTATCCTTTGCTGGCTTCGATGGACTTAGCCCGACATTTTATGCAGCAGGAGGGTTTTGATCACCTGGAGAAGGCTTGCCAGTTAGCCGATGAATATAGTGAAAGAATAAATCAACTGCCTGGGCTGCAATGCTGGGGGACAAAACTATCCGCACCGGGCGTTGTGGCCATTGATCCTCTGAAGATATTGGTTATGACTGAGGCCCTACCAATGACTGGTTTGGAGGTAGGCCGTCGACTGCGCCAAGAATATCACATCCAGTTAGAAATAGAAGCAGAGCACCATATACTAGCGATGATGTCGATGTTTCATCAGCGTAGCGACTGGGAAAGATTTTATCGAGCCTTGCAGAGCATTACCAAGGAACCAGGGGATGGCAAAGCGAATAGAAGAATAAAACCAGTGGTACCACCTGCTCCCGTGGTGATAAAGTCGCCCCGGGAGGCGTTCTACAGCCACAATAAGCGGGTGGCGCTGACCGAGGCCGGGAACAGGGTGTCGGCGGAAATGGTAGCCGTGTATCCACCTGGTATTCCCAGCTTGTTGCCCGGGGAAATGATCACGGAGGAAATATGGGATTACTTAAATTATATTCGCCAGACCGGCTTTCAGGTGCAAGGCCCCCTGGATAATCGCCTGGAGACTATTGCGGTGCTGGATTTGTAGGAGGAAGTGCTATGTCCAAGGGCATATTTATAAGTCTGGAAGGTGTAGACGGATCGGGGAAAACCAGCTTGAAAGAGGAGATCCTAAATCACTTGACTGGCTATCAGCCCCTCAGCTTGCGGGAGCCAGGCGGAACCGAAATTTCCGAAAAGATCAGAAACATACTTTTGGATACCTCCAATGAGGACATGCAATCACGCACCGAAGCCTTTCTGTACGCTTCGGCTCGTTGCCAATTGGTGGAAGCGGTGATCAGACCGGCACTGCAGCAAGGCCAGCTTATTGTAGTAGATCGTTATATAGATTCGACTTTAGCTTATCAGGGTTATGGGCGAGGCTTACCCCTGGATTTTATTCGGGAACTGAATCAATTGTCCACCGGTGGGCTTAAACCGGATCTTACTCTTTTGTTGGATCTGGATCCGCAGGAAGGCGCCCGTCGACGTGCCGGAGATATACCAGATCGTCTCGAACAGGAAGGCTTACTATTTCAAAGCCGGGTACGGGACGGCTATTTGCAGATAGCTCAAGCGGAACCCCAGCGAGTCCGTATTCTTGATGCCCACCAACCACTGGCAACAGTAGTCAGCCATGCCCGGCAGGAGATAGAAAAGCTGTTAGCCAGCCGGGGATGGAGATAGAGATAGTTCGAGACCGCTGCGCAAGACCTGTTCTGCCTGTCTTGCGCAGATGCGCCATTGCCCTCTTGTTGGGTAGAAATTGTTGGGTTAGATGGTAGGGGGCGATGCCCACATCGCCCCGCAGGGTATCCCGTGAAAACGGGACGTGATGGGCATCCTCCCCTACACAATTCCAGGCAACAAAGGAAGTAAAGAGAGCGCCCCTCTTTGAGTACAGATGGGTTGAGGGACTGAGGGAGGCAAGGCAGTGAAAGTTAATCGGGATAAAAAGGATTGGGGTAAGTATTCAGCGGTAGGCGGCAAATCCACCCGTGAAGTTCAACGCCGTTCGGCCTCCAGCTTTGAGCAGGAGTTATCTCAGCAGTACCAATCCGAAGGACAGCTAAAAATGCAGGAAATTCTGCAGCAGTTGGATAATGTGGCCGACCGTTTGCAACGGAGTCTGAGCGTCAGTGATCTAATGCTCTATAAGCGCCTGGTCAAAGACTTTTTGCAGGAGGCAGCGGCCCGGGCTTACCTGCTAAAGCAAGAGCAAGGGCGCAGCCGGCGAGGCCGATCTTTGCTGGTGACTATTCAAACCGTAGATAAGGAGATCGATCAGATGCTCGATGATTTCACCCGGCGCAAACCAGAACCCATGGAGGTATTGGAAGCCCTGGATAAGATCAGAGGCATACTGGTCGACTTAATGGTATAGTAATTATGAGGGAGGATAACATGACTGGCTTCACTTCCATAATAGGACAAGATCAGGCTACAGCTATGCTGCAGCACAGTTTGGATAGTGGTATAATCAGCCATGCCTATTTATATATGGGACCGCCGGGGGTAGGAAAACAAAAGACCGCCCGAACTTTTATTAACCTGCTACTAGAGCAGGAAGACAAGGAAGCGGATGTTTACCTGCGCGAAGGGATACACCCGGATTTAATGGAAATCAGTGTTCCCGAAAATCGCACCCGTATAAGCAAGGAACAGATCAGTAAGGAAATGATACCCTGGTTGGCTATGAAACCTTATCGAGCCAAACATCGTATCGTGCTGATCCATGATAGCCATTTGCTGACCATGGAGGCAGCCAATGCTCTGTTAAAAACCCTGGAAGAACCACCCGAACATGCCTTGCTTATTTTACTGAATGATAGCACGGAAATGCTGGAGACCATAGTATCGCGCTGTCAGTTATTGCGCTTCTATCCACTCGGGACTCAACAAATAGAAGCTATTTTGATCGGTCAGGGTATTGACACGGAACAAGCTTGCCGGGCTGCCCGTATGAGCCAGGGTAGTCTGGGAGATGCCCTACTGTTCAGTCAGGAAGACAACTGGGCCGAGCGTTGGGAAGAGACCTTCGCTTTACTGGAAGGTCTCAGCAGTGGTGAACCCATTAAGGTATTGGAAGCAGCTGCTCGAGTGGAAAAAGAATTGGAGTTGAACGTACGGCTGGTGGAGACCATATTAAGAGACCGTATGATCCTTCAATACAGTGATCAGGAAGAGCTTCTGTTATTCCCGGAGAACCAAGACCTTTACCGACAAATACCCCCTTTGGATCCGGAAAAGGTGCGTAAGGGCTGGGAACGGATCAATCAGATTAAAGACTACAGCCGCTTTCATGTAAATCGCTCCCTGATTGCTGTCAATATAGCCTATGAATGGTTGCATTTATTGCGACCCATAACCCTTCGGGCCCAAGGGGCTCGGACTCAAAGGAGGTAAATTAATTGGCCTGGGTTGCAGGAATACGTTTTAAACCAGCTGGAAAAATATATTTCTTTGAATGCGAAAACTTAGACTTAAACTTTGGGGATGGTGTGATTGTAGAGACCATTCGCGGCATAGAATATGGAACCGTGGCTACTGGTCGAAGACAAGTTGCGGATGAGGAGCTAGTTTTGCCCCTTAAACCGGTTATCCGCAAAGCGACTGAAGAGGATACTAAAGCGCACCAAGCTAATCATCAAAAGGAAAAAGAGGCTCTCGAGATATGTAAGAAAAAAATACGCGAGCACGGCTTACCTATGCGTTTGATAGATGTAGAATATACTTTTGACATGGGTAAGATCATATTTTACTTTACGGCCGAAGGCAGGGTGGATTTTCGGGAATTAGTCAAAGACCTGGCCGCCGTTTTCAAGACCCGCATCGAGCTACGCCAAATCGGGGTGCGAGATGAAGCTAAGATGTTGGGTGGTATCGGTACTTGCGGACGGGTTCTGTGTTGCCATAACTTTTTAGGCGAATTTGAGCCGGTTTCCATACGCATGGCTAAGGAACAACATCTCTCTCTTAATCCCACTAAAATATCGGGTACCTGTGGTCGTTTGATGTGCTGCTTGAAATATGAATCGGAAATGTACGATTCCAAGGGGCAGGAGGGTTGTCAGTGTGGAGAAGAGTGTCCGCGAACTAAAAACACTGCTGAGAGAAATGATTCTTGAGCTGGGTGAATTGAAAGAGCGAGTTGCTTACCTGGAAAAAGATGTAGCCCAACTGCACTCGCCGGTTCCTGAAGTTGCCAAGGACATGCAAATAGGTATCCAGGGAGAAGGCTATGAGAATTTGGGTCGCCTTTATCGAGAGGGCTACCATATATGTGCTTATGCATTTGGACAACCACACCAGGAAGACTGCCTGTTTTGCCTGGCTCAGTTAGAAAAGGAGTAAACCTTTGCCAGAGAGACTGCCAGACCTGGGCGATGACGAAAGCATAGATGATCTTATTTTAGGAGGATTAAAGGTAATCCAGTCCCGCTCCGGTTACCGCTTTTCTATTGATGCCATTCTCTTGGCGCATTTTCCCGAACTGCAGAGTGGCATGGAGATCTTTGATCTGGGGACTGGTAGCGGAGTAGTTGCTCTGCTGCTGGCTTATCGCCATTCCCAAGTTCACATTACCGGATTGGAGATCCAGGAACAAATGGTAGATAGAGCTTGCCGTAGCGTACTCCACAATGATTTGGGCCAGCGTATAACCATTCAGCAGGCCGATATCAACCGGATTCCCGCCTCCTGGACAGCTGCTCAGGCAGATTTGGTGGTATGCAATCCGCCTTTTTGGAAAAAGGGGCAGGGTAAAATCAGCCACCATCCCGAACAAGCCCTAGCCCGGCACGAGTTGGGAGTCAACTTAGAAGCCGTTATCAAGGCCAGCCATCACCTTCTCAAAGCAGGGGGGCGACTGGCTATGATTTTACCAGCCCGGCGCTTGACCGAATCGTTGCAGGAACTAGATCGTTCTGGACTCAGCCCCACCCGTCTGCGCATGGTTCACCCTACTCCTGACCGAGAAGCGGGCCATTTTTTAATAGAAGCCAGCAAAGCGACCGGAAAGGTACTGAGCATATTACCCCCCTTATTCGTATATAGCAGCATCGGTACCTACAGCGTAGAAATAGGCCGTCTATACAACCTGCCAACCGGAGAGGATGTGGAACAAGATGGCTGAATCGCCAGGTGTTTTATATATATGTGCTACCCCCATCGGTAATTTGGAAGATGTCAGCATTCGCTTGCTAAAAACACTACGGCAAGTGGATTTGATTGCCTGTGAAGATACCCGTCATACTTTAAAGCTGCTCAACCGCTACAAGATTCGCAAACCTCTGACCAGCTACCACCAGCATAGTCGTCTGGCAAAAGAGGATTATATCTTAAAACAGCTGCAGGCCGGCCAACAGGTAGCGTTGGTTTCCGATGCGGGAATGCCGGCTATTTCGGATCCGGGAGCGGATCTAGTGCAGCGAGCTCTGCAGGCGGGGATAAAGGTGGAAGCTATTCCGGGCCCCTCGGCCGTGATCACTGCTCTGGCTTTGTCGGGACTGGACACCCAGAGTTTTATATTTTTGGGCTTTTTACCGGCCAAAAGCAGTCAGCGCCGAGAAATCCTCAGCAGCCTGTCCGAACAACCCCGCACGATGATTTTCTATGAGGCTCCCCATCGACTCCTCAAAACTTTGGCAGCTATGGAGGAAGTGCTGGGAGAAGAACGCCTAATAGCCGTAGCCCGGGAGTTAACTAAAACTTATGAGGAAATCAAACGCGGTACCATAGGGGAAGTATCAAAACACTTCCAACAGCATGAACCCAGAGGAGAATTTACCATAGTTGTAGAAGGGAAATCGACGGTAGCTCCAACGGCGACTATAGAGGAGATTGCCGACGAGGTGCAGGCACTGATTGCCCAGGGCATGGATAAAAAAGAGGCCTTCAAAAAGAAGGCCTTGGAATACGGGATACGTAAATCAGAAATATATAAGTACTATGTAGAATACTATGGCTAGAGCATAGTTAACCTACTTGTTTGCCGAGCTCTGTCAGGCATGCTCTGCAGATGTTTTTCCCTTTGTAATTTAAGACATCTTCAGCGTTGCCGCAGAAAATACAGGCTGGCTCGTATTTACGCAGGATGATTTTCTCATTGTCTACATAAATCTCCAAAGCGTCCTTTTCTTCGATCCCCATGGTTCTTCTTAATTCGATAGGGATCACAATACGTCCCAGCTCATCAACTTTTCTTACTACACCTGTCGACTTCATCATTTGCTACAGTCCTCCTTAAACATAAAAATTACCATTTCTCACAACAAACTATACCAATGTTGGCAGAAATAGTCAAGTATTTTTCAACACATAAAGACAAAAATGAGAATAACACGACTACGGTGCCTGATTTTAGGACTTTATTCAGCAAATACCGATTATTTTAACGGCGTTCAGGGTGCGTAGACCTGGGACAAGAAATGGTAAAATCAACTTGCTGGCCACTAAAGTAGGATATCCGCCTAAAGATGTGGTAAACTATACCTATTGTCTACCCTCAGTCCGAAGTCCTGGGCTGACAGAAGTGACGATCCTAACAGATTCCAAGGAGGGCATTTGGTATGAATCAGGCTAAAACATATTATATTACCACACCGATTTATTATCCCAGTGACAACCTTCATATCGGGCATGCATATACAACGGTAGCCGCCGATTGTTTGGCTCGGTTTAAGCGCATGCAGGGCTATGATGTATTCTATCTGACTGGGACAGATGAACATGGGCAGAAGATTGAAAAAGTCGCCCGGGAGAACAACCAGCCCACGCTGGCATATGTGGATGCTATCGTAGCCAATATCAAAGATCTGTGGAAAACTATGTTGATCACCAACAATGACTTTATCCGTACCACCGAGCCACGTCATGAAAAAGTTGTCCAAAAGCTATTCGAAAAAGTCTTTGCTAAAGGTGATATCTATTTATCGCAATATGAAGGGTGGTACTGTACTCCCTGTGAGACCTTTTTTACGGAAAGACAGCTGAAGGAAGGCAAGTGCCCCGACTGTGAACGGGAGGTAGAACTCCTGCAGGAAGAGAGTTATTTCTTCAATATGGGTAAGTATGCACCCCGTCTCCTGGAACACATAGAAGCTCATCCGGATTTTATCCAACCAGAGTCGCGCCGCAACGAAGTTGTCAATTTCATCAAATCCGGGCTGGAGGATCTGTGCGTTTCGCGCACTACCTTCAAATGGGGAATACCCGTGCCCATGAATGATAAGCATGTGGTTTACGTATGGTTTGATGCTCTGATCAATTATCTGAGTGCCATCGGCTATTTGGATGATCCCGAACAGTTTGAGCGTTATTGGCCGGCTGATGTGCATCTGATGGCCAAGGATATCCTGCGCTTTCATGCTATTATCTGGCCGACCATGCTGATGGCTTTAGATCTTCCCCTGCCCAAGAAAGTCTTTGCTCACGGCTGGATCATGCTGGAGGGTGGCAAAATGTCCAAATCCAAAGGCAATGTGATCGATCCCCGAGTGCTGGTGCCCAAATACGGGGTAGATGCGGTTCGCTATTACTTGGTCAAAGAACTTAATTATGGTCAGGATGGTTTTTACTCTGAAGAGGCTCTAATAAATCGTATCAATTATGATTTGGCCAATGACTTGGGTAACCTGATCAGCCGTACGGCGGCCATGATCATACGCTACTTTGACGGGCAGATACCGACCGCCGGTGGGGTGGAAAAGGTGGACGAAGAACTTAAACAGGCCGCAACTCAAGCCTATGAAGAAGGCACTGCCAACCTGGACAAGCTAGACTTCAATGCTTACATTAATGCAGTTATGCGCCTGGTAAGCCGGGCCAACAAATACATTGATGAAACCGAGCCCTGGACGCTGGCCAAAGATCCTCAGCAACGCGATCGCCTGGCCACTGTTATGTACAATTTAGCCGAATGCATCCGCATAGCCGTCATCATGCTGAATCCTACCATGCCCACGCTGGCAGAAAGGGTCAATCAGCAGATCAAGTTTTGTGAAGACCCGTCCCTTTTGACCTGGGCCCAGGCCGGCCAGTGGGGCCTGATACCTATTGGTTCCCCGGTGCTCAAGGGCGAAGCCTTGTTCCCGCGTATTGATAATAAAAAGGAGGCCAACGCTGTGACTGAACCGGTCAAACCTGAGAAGCCAGCTGATGAAGATAATAACTACATTACTATAGAAGATTTCGCCCGCCTGGATTTGCGGGTAGCCGAAGTTATCGCCTGTGAGAAAATGCCCAAAGCCGACAAACTTTTGATCCTTAGATTACGGGTGGGAGATGGCGAACGCACAGTAGTGTCGGGAATTGCCCAACACTATCAACCGGAAGATCTGATCGGCAAAAAAGTGGTATTGGTAGCCAACCTCAAACCCACCAAGCTGCGCGGAACCCTTTCCGAAGGAATGATTTTGGCGGCATCCGATGAGGAACGGGTGGAGGTGCTCATGGTTCATTCAGATATTGAACCCGGTAATCGGGTCAAATAGCCGTTAGTGCAGGAGGAAGATTATGTATACTGATACCCATGCTCATCTGCAGAAAGAATTGCTGCGGGGCGGTCTGGAGCAGGCTTTGGAACGGGCTCAGGCAGCCGAGGTGACCACCATAATGTGTATAGGTTATGATCTTGAGTCCTCGCAGGAAGCGGTGCAACTGGCCCAGAGATATCCGCAGATCTATGCAGTAGTAGGAGTACACCCCCATGATGCCAAGCAATTGGATCAGAATACCCTGGATGAGCTGTATAAATTGGCCCGTGAGCCTAAAGTAGTGGCTATCGGTGAGATTGGGCTGGACTTTTACCGGGATCTATCTCCCCGAGACGTGCAGCGTCAGGCCTTTGTTCAGCAGATCAAGCTGGCCCAGGAATTGAGTAAACCTATAGTTATCCATGATCGCGATGCTCACCAGGAGGTTCTGGATACCATTCGCCGGGAAAAGGCCGGTAGCAATGGTGGAATTATGCACTGTTATTCAGGTCACCTGCCCTTGGCCATCGATTTAATGAAAGAGGGATTTCATATTTCCTTTGCCGGGCCGGTCACTTTTAAGAATGCCCGTAAATCTCATGAAGTGGCGGCGCATATCCCCTTAGATCGCCTATTGATTGAAACCGACTGTCCCTATCTGACTCCAGAACCCCTGAGGGGTAAGTCCAATGAACCCGCCTATGTTGTCCACGTGGCCGAGGCGATAGCTCGCCTAAGACGCAAGCCAGTGGAAGAAATAGCCTATCTAACCAGCCGTAATGCTGCCCAGGTATACCGCCTTAACAAGTGAGCCGGGCATGAGCTTGGCTCACTTTGGCATACTTTTCTATTTCAGAAATCTTTTCTCACCTCCCGGAATAAAATGTAGGCAAGAGGATAATAATTAATGATAGGAGCAACTGGATGCATTGCCAATAACAGGGAATAAACCCCACTAAATGGCAATATTGTTGACTTGCTCCCAAGCTTTTGTCTAGAATGGAATAACCCTTAGTGTGTATTAAATTTCACTAACACCAGGGAGGAAAGGGAGGAGAAACATGGGTATTGTATGGCCTAGAAAAGGCTCCCTAGCAGCCATGATCCTTTTTATGGTTGTTTTGCTGGTCAGCCTATTCTTTGCCCTGCAAAAACCAATAACTCTTGCTGTTGATGGTAAGGAAGTTCATACTCGAGCATTTTTCAGCAGTACAGTTGGGGATGTGTTACAAGATCAAGGTATTAAGATCGGTGAGTACGATCGTGTTGACCCATCCTTGAATAGCAAAGTGAAGCTTAATCAGCAGATCACTGTCACCCGAGCCTTTAAGGTAAAGGTGATTGCCGATGGTGAGAGCAGGGAAATCATCACCCCTCCGATTCCGGTCAAGGAAGCGATTACCTTGGCGGGAATCGAATTAGGAGATATTGATATTGTAAAGACTTTACCTACCGAGGTAACCGTACCGGATCAGGAGATAGAAATTATCCGGGTAAGCGAACAGGAGCAAGTGATCGAAGAAGCTACTCCTTTCCAAGTAGAGCGAACCGTGGATAACACTCTGGAAAAGGGATTGACGCGGACGGTAAGCCCCGGCGTGGAAGGTCTGGCCCGTAACACAGTTAAGGTAACCTATCACAATGGCCAGGAAGTCAAACGAGAGGTAGTCAATAGCGAAGTGATCAAGGAACCCCAGAACAAAGTGGTGGCCATGGGAGCTATCACATCTGTCTCCCGTGGCGGGCAAAATCTGAACTTTCGGGAAGCTCGCTATATGACGGCTTCCGCTTATACCTATACTGGCCACCGTACCGCCACCGGTCAGAACCCTGCGGTAGGGATGGTTGCCGTAGATCCGTCAGTTGTTCCGCTGGGCACACGTATGTATGTGGAAGGCTACGGATATGCAGTAGCAGCCGACACCGGCGGATCAATTCGCGGGGATCGCATAGATTTGTTTATGGAAGAACGATCGCAGTGCTTAAGCTGGGGCCGCCGCACCGTAAAAGTCTACATACTCAACTAGAATAAGTGAGATCAACCAACACCCTCTTTAAGCGGAGGGTGTTGGTTTTTTTACTCTGCGGGACTTTCTTAACATGACCTTAAATCTAATCAAATGTAACTATTCCTCCAGGACAAAGCGCCAGGCGCAAAACCATTCATCCGGATGCTCATCCGGTGGACAGCCTACGCATTCGGTACGGATGCGCTCATCAATCCCCCAGGCGAAGCGGCTGTACTCCACTAAACCGGCAGATTTACAGGGGTAGTCAGCCAGGTTCTTGCGTTTACGGGCTGACTGCACCCGGCAATCGTTCATTCGGAATACTATGCTGGTAGGACTCTCATCGATGATAGACTGAACATTGATGCGGGCATATAATCTAAATCCCAGAGCCTGCTTAAGTCCAGCTAGGCCCGGTCTTTCCGGTAACCCCAGGAAAGTCTTGATCATATGTGCCTCCACCTGGGAAAAGCGGTGCCAGCATGAATCATTGCAACGTTTGGCATCATTCATACCATAAGCTCTTTCAATGGCTTGGAACCAGAGCCCGTCTGTGGCTAGCCAGTTCTTACCAAACTCGGCGGTCAATTGGAGCAGTGTTTCCCGGGGCAAATCCAAGAAAACCTTGGGAATACCGTCCTCAACTTCAAAACCCAGCGTTTTACCTAAGCGCTGCATCTCAATACGACTGCTCTGCTCAGTCACTTCTTCCAGAAGATCCAAGGCCCGCTCCATACCTAATTGGTGTTCGGTCTCTCTAAACCATAGCGTATGATGTATGTTCATTCGATGGGACATATTCAGGAGGTAGCGGACTAAATCTTCCTGACTGAGGTCTTCTAACTGGTGGTAACTGTCGGCGTGGTTAGCTGTCATAGTGTTTTCCTCCTGTTTCTTACCGCCGGGGGCGATGGGTTGATTAAGGTTAAGTTTCTAGACACATCGGCCTCATCCTTCTTTCAAAATTATAGCAATGTTTCGAAAACCGCTCGCGTAAGTTAGGGGACGGTACGAAAGCACGGAAAAGTATTAGGTCATTCTGAGGCGTAGCCGAAAAATCTTTACTGGTACCAGAGGGAAAGATCCTTCGGTCGTTCCTCCTTGGAATGACAATTAATAAAAGTCGTTCAGGATGATCCCTTTGGGGCATATCCATAGAGCACAGGCAGGCAAAACATGACTTTGTCAGCCGTCTCAGATCGTCTTCTAACTTGCGCAGGCTCTCAGGCGGCTCGACTTGAAAACGGCATGCGTTTTTGCTAATATACTAATGCGTGGAGCCGTGGTGCAGCGGTTTAGCATACTGGCCTGTCAAGCCAGAGATCGCGGGTTCAAATCCCGTCGGCTCCGCCAGATAACGAATATTTAGCAGGGCCTAGCCATAATTTATAAAAGTAGCTTACCTTGACGGTATTTGTTTACATCGGGTAAAATTATTAAGCGTGCGGGAGTAGCTCAGTGGTAGAGCACCGGCTTCCCAAGCCGGGTGTCGCGGGTTCGAACCCCGTTTCCCGCTCCATATGTATTTAGGTTATTGAGGAGAATACCCTTAAGTTTGAAGGAGGCTTCTATTATATGAAACATATTACTACCGTTATTAAACCCCATCTAAAGCGTGATGCTGACCATATCAACTGCCGGGAATGTGCTACTTCCTGCCAGTCCGCCTGCAAAACATCCTGCACGGTTGGCAATCAAACCTGCCGCAATTAGTAATTGCTACATATAGGGGCTTGTGCCCCTTTTTTGTGTTTGATTAACGGAGGAATCCATAATGATAATCCTATCTGATTATAACTTTCCTGCCCATGTCCACCTTTACCGTTTTCAGGATCTTAATATAGTACTGGATGTCAACAGTGGCGCTATCCATGTAGTTGACCAACTGGCGGCTCAGTTTATACAGGCCTTTATCAATTCCAACGGCGACTTTTACCTGGCCATAGAAGCCTGTGTTAATGCCGGGCGTGATTGGGACGAAGTGATGGATGCGGCCATGGAAGTAGCTGGCTTGAGGGAAGATGGCAGTTTGTTCAGTGATCCTGAAGATCCTTTGGTGGATTTATCTGACGCCCCTATCAAAGCGCTCTGTCTTAATGTGGCCCATGTATGTAATATGAAATGTCACTATTGCTTTGCCAGTCAAGGCGATTTTGGCCTTGATAAATCTTTGATGAGTAGTGAGGTAGGTCGGCTGGCTCTGGATTTTCTCGTGGAACACAGTCAGGGAGTAAAAAATCTGGAAGTGGACTTTTTCGGGGGGGAGCCTCTGCTAAATTGGGAAGTTGTCAAAGATATTGTGGCCTATGGTCGCCAGATTGAAACTCGCACGGACAAGGTTTTTAATTTCACCCTCACTACCAACAGCCTCTTGCTGAATGAGGACATAATGGACTATCTGCTTAGTGAGAATATCGCAGTAATATTGAGTCTAGATGGTCGTCCAGAAGTGAACGATCACTACCGCATATTAAACAACGGTCAGGGAAGTTATGCAACCATTGTTCCTAAGATCCATAGGATGGTAGAAAAAGGCCCCGTCAGCTATTATGTAAGAGGCACTTATACCCGCCACAATTTGGATTTCAGTGCTGACGTACGGCATATTATAGAACTGGGCTTCGATTCTTTGTCACTGGAACCTGCCGTAGGTGCGGGTACTGATTATGCCATCGGCGAAGAGGATTTGCCTCAAGTCTTAAATGAATATGAAAAACTAGCCTTGCTGTTGCTGGAATACCATCAGCAAGGGCGCCCGGTTCATTTTTTCCACTACGATCTGGATCTGCAAAGAGGGCCTTGCTTGGCTAAACGACAGACTGGTTGTGGGGCCGGTTCCCATTACCTGGCCATTACTCCGGAGGGAGACATTTATCCCTGTCATCAGTTTGTGGGCCACGCCGAATATTGCCTGGGCAATGTCCTGGAAAACAAGGGTTTGCAAGAAAATATAAGACAAAGATTTGCCGACAACACCCTGTTGACCAAGGAGGAATGCCGTCAATGTTGGGCCCGCAATTTCTGCGGAGGCGGTTGCCATGCTAATAATTATTTCTCCAATGGGGATATCAGCCGGCCAGCGCAAGTTGCCTGCACCATGCATCGGCGCCGAGTAGAGGCGGCAATATATGTGGAGTTAAAAAAACGGCTATCTTAGGGTGCTTAAAATTTCTCAGAAAAGCAGGAAAAATCATGGAACAAATAGAATGTTTTCCTGGTCTAAATAAAATTTAAGATATTTATGAGGAGTTTCATATGGATTATTTTTTGCAGAATAAGAAGCTATCCATGCGCATTGTAGTTGGACTGGTGCTAGTAGTAGTTTTATCCCTCGTCTGGACTAATCTTATACGTACACCAGCTTATTCGGTATCAGTAGATGGGGAAAAGACCTTTGTAGTCAAACAGAAAAGTGATGTTGAGAAAACCCTGGTAAGCATACAAAAACAACAAGAAAAACAGAATCAGCCCAAATTGGAGCTGAGTAGCCAGGTGGAGTACCATCGTACCTTTGCCAGCCGGGACGACATACTGTCTGGAAAGGAATTGGAACAAACCATCCGCAAGACCTTCGATTTTAAAGCCCAAGCAGCTGCCATCATGGTCGACGGTAAAGCTATCGCTTGTGTGGAAAGCAAAGCTCAGGCGGAAGAGTTATTGGCGCAGTTGAAAAAAGAAAACACGGTAGTTGATGAAGGAGAAAAGCTTCTTTCGGTTGGTTTCGCTGAAAAAGTGACCATAGAGGAAAAAAGTGTGGCTGCCAACCAAATTATACCACAGGATAAGGCATATCAATTGATTACCATCGGAACCGATCAGCCGCAAACCTATGTAGTTAAAGAGGGAGATAACCTTTGGCTGATTGCTCGCCGCAATGACATGTATGTGGATGACATAATGAGGGCTAATCATCTAAAGTCAGAAAACCTTCAGCCCGGTGACGAACTGATTCTGGTTAAGAGCCAGCCGTACATAAGTGTCGTTGCTCAGGTGGAAGGGGAGAAGGTGGAGACCATTCCCTTCCAAACCAAAACGGAAATTGACAATAGTGCCAGCGGAGTCCGCATCAAAAAGGACGGCTGCGATGGAGAGAAGAAAATCGTTTATGTAGCTACCAAAGTCAATGGCGTAGTGGACGAACAGGAAATAAAAGAAGAAACCATTCTCAAAGAAGCAGTAGATAGAATCCTGGTTAAGGGAAAAACAGTCACGGTGGCATCCCGTGGGAGCGGAGGAGCCCTTGATTGGCCAGCCTATGGCCCCATATCCAAGTACTACCAGAGGGGACATACCGGCTTGGATATAGCTGCCAAACGGGGCTCGGCCATCAGAGCGGCTGATAGTGGTACCGTGACTTTTACTGGCTGGCAGGGTGGATATGGGAATTTTATTATCGTTAACCATGGTAATGGTATGATCACCCGCTATGCCCATTGTTCCAGTATAAATGTTTCCAAAGGCCAGCAGGTGGCCCGAGGCGAAACCATCGGGGCAGTAGGATCCACTGGCCGCAGCACCGGCCCTCACCTCCACTTTGAGGTTTTATCCGGTGGCTCCTTCCAGAATCCACTCAGTTACTTACGCTAGACTTTCAAAAACCCTGGCCTAAGGGGTCAGGGTTTTTTTGTATATGCAAGAAAAGGAGAGAACGCTGTGTATGATGTAATAATCATCGGAGCTGGACCAGCAGGATTGACGGCAGCTATCTACACCGGCAGGGCGAAACTAAGTACTCTGGTAATTGAATCTGGTGCTGTAGGAGGAAACACTGCTCTTACTGACCTGATAGACAATTATCCCGGTTTCCCCTTTGGTATTAATGGCAGCGAGCTGATGGAAAATTTTCTACGGCAAGCAGAGCGCTTCGGAGCCGAACTGAAAATGGAAGAGGTAATTGATCTGCAAGTAGTGCCCGAGGGCAAGAAAGTCATCACCGACCAAGGAACATACCTGGCTCGTGCAGTCATTATAGCTATGGGCGCCCGCCGCCGGGAATTGGAAGTGCCGGGAGAGAAGGACTATTTGGGACGGGGCGTCTCTTACTGTGCCACCTGCGATGGGGCCTTTTTCCAAGGGGTACCAGTTGTGGTAGTTGGAGGAGGAGACTCAGCGGTGAAAGAAGCCCTATACTTATCGGATATTGCCTCCAAGGTCTACCTGGTGCACCGACGCGAGCAATTCCGTGCTAATCAGACTGCAGTGGATAAAATGCTGGAAAATGATAAGATTGAATTAAAGCTGAACAAGGTCATAAAAAGGATTGAAGGCAACAATGCCATGATGCAGAAGTTGGTTCTGGCCGATGTACAGACCGGAGAGGAAGAAATCCTGGAGACAGAGGGTCTGTTCGTAAGTATTGGTTTTGTAGCCGCTGCCGACTTTCTGAACAACTTGTTGAGCAACGAAGACGGCTATATTATCACCGACCAGAATATGCAGACCTCAGTGGAGGGAATTTTTGCCGCAGGTGATATTAGAAACAAAATCGCTCGTCAGGTAGCCACAGCAGTTGGTGATGGAGCATTAGCAGGAATAGCCGTAACTGGGTATTTGAAGGAATAAACCCACTATTTGCTTCCCCTTCTGGATAGGATGCCATTGTATAATGGCTCTAGAGGGGAGAAGAAAGCATGTTGGGATTAAAAGGGTTTGGTTCCGTCAAAACGGCCAGCTTGATCCTTATTGTGTTTCTGCTGGCACTTCTAGTCATATCACGCTATTCTAATACCTTATTAAAGATTGCAGTGGGACAGGAGATCAATCTAAAAACAGCCCACTTTAGTGTGACGGAAACCGAGCATTTCAAAATTAAATACATCGAGGCAGATGAACCCTATATTCCTATGATCGCCAAAGCTTCTGAAGAGGCTTATCAGGCAGTATGCCAGGCTTTTGACCAGGAACCTAGTGGCAAGACCATTATTGTGGTATATCCCGACTCAGCCAGTTTATCAGATAGTTTTGGCTGGGATAAAGATCAAAAGGCTATGGGAGTTTACTGGGGCGGGTCAATTCGTATCCTGTCACCGCGGGTGTGGATAGGATCTGCCGATGCTGATGAACTCTTTGCCCGGGAGGGACCGATGGTGCATGAATTTGCCCATCTTCTCGTTGACGAAATAACCCGGGGCAATTATAATCGCTGGTGGACTGAAGGCATAGCCCAGTACGTGGAAAAAAATATTACCGGCTTTGCTTTTGCTGATCCCTTTGTGGGCGGACGCCCCGTCTGCTATTACGAACTGGGATCATTAACAAGAAGTTTTGACAGTCTAGATCAGCAGATCGCCTATTGGCAATCTCTGCAAATAGTAGAATACCTGGTAGCTGAATATGGAGAAGGTTGCTTGTTTGATATACTGAAGGCTTTGGGAAAAGGGTTAAGTATGGAGCAAGCGCTAGAGAACACCTTGGGCATTGATTATGATACATTTGAAATTAATGTTTATGACGTACTGGATGGAAATGGGCGAGAGGTGTAAAGTCAATTGAAAAACACTTTATTTATCGAAGGTGGTTATCCGCTGCAGGGGCAGGTTCGGGTCAGCGGGGCTAAAAATGCAGGATTAGTTTTAATGGTTGCCAGCATCATGGCTGAAGGCGAAACCATTCTGGACAATGTCCCTCGCATCAAGGACGTGGAAGTATTAATACAGATTTTAGAGGACTTGGGAGTTAGGATCAGCTGGAATAGAGATGGCAGCCTTTCTATATGCCCCCCGTCCAGTGGCTTAAAGACCCAGACTTCTTATGAGCTGTCTAAGAAACTCCGAGCTTCCAATCTACTACTGGGTGCACTGTTGGGTAGCCAGGGTGAAGCTCAGGTATCCCTGCCGGGAGGGTGTGATATAGGATCGCGCCCTATGGATTTGCATATAAAGGGTGTACAAGCTCTGGGTGCTGAGGTGGATGTGGAATACGGCTACATCTATGCCACCTCCAAAGAACGCTCGGGCAGCCGGGTATACTTGGATTTCCCCAGTGTGGGTGCTACGGAGAATATCATAATGATGGCGGCCAAGACCCCTGGGCAGACCGTAATTGAAAACGCCGCCAAAGAACCGGAAATAGTCGACTTAGCCAACTTCATCAACTCCATGGGAGGACGTATCCGTGGCGCTGGTACGGATGTTATTAAAATAGAAGGCGTACCTACCCTTACAGCGGGACGCTATGCCATAATACCGGATCGGATCGAAGCCGGCACCTATATGATTGCCGCTGCCATCACCGGAGGGGAGATATTGGTGGAGAATGTTATCCCTACCCACCTGCACCCCATTATTGCCAAACTGCAGGAAACCGGTGCCCAGGTAGAAGAAGTCAAACAGGGCGTGCTGGTCAAGGCAGCCCAGCATATTACACCGGTGGATATAAAAACGCTGCCCTACCCCGGCTTTCCCACGGATATGCAGTCCCAGATGATGGCCTTGCTGTGTCATGCGCAAGGTTCCAGTATTATCGTGGAAAATGTCTTTGAGAACCGTTTCCAGATAGTAGATGAATTGAAGCGCATGGGTGCCCGGATCAAGGTGGAAGGACACACCGCCGTGGTAGAAGGTGGAACTCGTCTGTCGGGGGCCAAGGTAAGAGCTACTGACCTCAGGGCAGGTGCTGCCCTGGTACTGGCGGCTCTGGCAGCCGACGGCGTAACCGAGATCGAAGACGCGGGTCATATTTTCAGAGGTTATGAAAAGATTGAAGACAAGTTAAAATCTCTGGGAGCCAAAGTTAGATAAAAGAGGCCAAAGGTCTCTTCAGACCGTCAAAAAAGGCTAATAGCTGCGTTAACCCGGCCAGCCCGTTCAATCGACGTACCTTATGTACGCCTCAATCACGGGCTTCCCGGTTGCCTTGCTCTTATCCTTTTTTGCTCGCTCTGGCAGGATGTCGACTTTTTCGACACCCTGAAGAGGCCAAAGGCCTCTTTTTTTATGGAAGATATTGAACAGTATAAGCCCATCCGGTTCGCGCACAATATCTGTACCAGATGAAGAGGAGGAGTGGCATGAACCGGGAAAGAGCTAAAGGCGTACTGGCGTTTTTTGTCCTGTTTTTAGTAGGATTAGCCATTTATAGTGTTTTTGATGCAGCTCTGGCTCCCAGTAAACCTATGGTACAGGAAGAGCCACAACCAATCAGCGAGGTCAGCAAAGTAGCCGCCAAAGTTAGCCCCGCGGTAGTGGGCATCACCAGTTTGCAGCGGGGAACACGGGTATTTGACGGGCATGACAGCGAATCGACCGGCTCTGGGGTGATCATGGACAAGGATGGCCATATCGTTACCAACAATCATGTAGTAGCACATGCAGATCACCTTATTGTTACTCTGATGAATGGAGAGGAAAGAGAAGCCCGGGTGGTGGGAACAGATCCTCGCACCGATCTGGCTGTAATAAAGATCAAAGGTAATGACGACTTGTCACCTGCCACATTCGGAGATTCCGACAACCTGGTGGTAGGCCAGGAAGTGGTAGCCATAGGCAATCCATTAGGATTGAGTTTTGCCCGTTCTGTAACGGCGGGAATAGTTAGTGGACTAAACCGCTTGTTGAGCACCCAAGAAGGCTTTGTCTTCCGACTTATTCAGACTGATGCTGCTATAAATCCGGGCAACAGTGGTGGAGCACTGGTAGACTTAAATGGACGTGTGATCGGCATCAATACGGCCAAGATTGCTGTGGAGGGTTTTGAGGGCATGGGTTTTGCCATACCTGCTAATCAAGTGGCTATGGTAACAGCCGACTTGTTACGATATGGGGAAGTGCGCCGGCCCTTATTGGGGGTGCGCATAGTAGGGGAATTAAGCCCCGATCAGGCCAGATATCATAAACTGCCTATACATCATGGGGTAGTAGTAGAGCCTAACCGACGAGGCCCCGCTGAACAAGCAGGCCTAAAGCCTTTTGACATAATTACACGTATAGATAATAAAGATGTGACCACCAGTCAGGAACTTCAGGAAGTCATCGCCGCTAAGAAAATCGGCCAAGTAGTAAAGGTGCGGTTGATGCATCTTCCTAACGGCAACAGTGCCAAGGCTCAGGTCAAAACCATAAAAGTAAAACTCACTAAATGAGCCAGAGACCACTGCTAGGCTGGAAAAGATAAAGCCCCGTCTTGGACGGGGCTTTATCTTTTCCTACCATCCCAAGCGAGTGTATTCCTCCTCGTCAGGTTCAGCATCATCAAAGGTAGGTACGGTTATGTTAGGAGCACCACCATTGCGAAGATCATGGATGCGGCCATCTTTCATGTAGAAGCATTCCTTTTTGCCCACATGGACAATGATCTCCAGGCCACCTCCGGCCGTTAGCTGATAAGCATTTTCGCCAATACGTAGAATTTCCTGGATAGGTCCCTTGCCAAGCATCTTAAATCCATATTTTTTCAGCTTGATCTTTTCTACGTTAATGCGCATAATATCGAACATGGATTTTTTGGCGGCTTCCGCCATTTGAGTCAGGTCGATGGCCCGAGTATCCCGGAAAATGATGCGAACTTCAAAACCAACCAAATTGTCCTGGGGTATTTTATCAGTCATGGGTAATCAACCTCCTTTTTAACAAAATAGCATATTGGTGGCAAAATTGTAAGATAACATCGCAAAAGAAGAAAGAAATTATTTAATTTTCTGTCACGGTTATTAATTTGGTCATTTTGTAAGCAGTTCCTAGCGGTGGCAGGAAGTACAGACCAGTGCGGCGAAACTTGAGGAGAAGGAAATGCCTTGCCAATTGCAGGACATAGACCGAGACATAGATATAGTAGTGATTGCGGGGAGGGATTATCATTGGCATCGGAAAGGTTAAGCAGTTATGCGGCTCGGTTAGGTTTTCCGGATTCAGATATCATGTTGGAAATATTGGAACTGCTTTTTCCGGAAGGAGCGGAGAGGGCTGTATTTGAGGCTTTGGGGAAACCGGCTACCCTCGATGAAATCATTGTGAAGACGGGGCTATCCAGACAGGAAGCAGAGAAAGCCACCTCCTACCTTTATCGTACGGGAGCTATTGCCCGCTATCTGGAACCGCAGGACAAGTTCAAATTGTTTGGGGCAATGATTGAACTGCGGGATGCGACTGCCGTAGATCCGGATGCCCCTAATCGCTTGTTCCAGCTATGGGAAAGACTGATCACCGAGGACTTAAAAAAGGTCGTTCCGGTATGGAAACAGGCTAATTTCCCGGCCATATTGCGCACCGTACCCATTGAAGAGGCGGTACCGATACAGAGTCTTATCCTGGATATCGATTCCGCTCGCCAAATCATCAAGCAGGCGGAAATAATAACAGCTAGCACATGCCCGTGCCGAACCCAAGCCCAACAGGTGGGCAAAGGACATAAATGTCCGGCGCCCGAAGGGGTAGACCTGTGTTTGCAAATAAACAAATTTGCCTATCATTTTGTAGACCGGGGCATTGGCGAGCAGATCAGTCAGAAAGAAGCCCTGCGCCGTATCGGTATGGCGGAAGACGCTGGGCTGGTTCATCAAGTACGTAACAACGTCAAAAAAGACATGATGATGTGTAACTGCTGTGCTTGTTGCTGCACCGGCTTATATATGACGAACAATCTGAATCTTCCTGTTTATGCCAAATCGCGCTTTCAGATCAGTCTCGATGCGGCGGCCTGTAACGGTTGCGGGAAGTGTGTGAAGCGCTGTCAGTTCAAAGCCCTTACTTTGGATCGCAGTCGACCCAAAAGCGAGCGGTTGGTGGAAATCGATCTGGATAGGTGTTATGGATGTGGTAACTGCGTGGTATCCTGTCCTACCCAAGCTCTCTCCTTGAAGGAAGTGCGACCTCGCGAGTATGTGCGTAATACTTGAGCAGCGGAAAGGGTTTTAAATGCATGAACTGCCGGTAATAGAAAGTATTCTTAATATAGTGATGAAACATGCTGAGCTTAACCAGGTTCAAAAAATAGTCTCCATCACCCTGGAAGTGGGAGAATTGAGTGATCTGGAAGCAGAGTGGATGCAGCACTATTTTAATTTCTTGAGTAACGATACCTTAGCGGAAGGCGCAGAACTGCGTATCACCTACACACCTATCGTTTTACAGTGTTCCCAATGCCGCCATTCTTTTGCGGTCAAAAAAGAGCAAATCGGAGCACTGGCCTGTCCCTCTTGTGGCCGCCAGGATAAGTTCGACTTGGTTTCAGGCCAGGAGTATTTCATAAAAGAGATGGAAGCTTTATAGATCATATCTAAAGCCGGTTCCGATAAGTGGAGCCGGCTTTGCTGTGCTACAGAAAGAATGTCCGACATTATTGAAAGAGTTACGTTTTACCCACCTCTGCCCTGTGGGTATGCCCTGAACGGAACCTACACGAGCAGTTTTTATGCCATTCCGAGGGAGAGGAACGACCGAAGGATCTTTCCCCCTGGCACCAGTAAATATTTTTCTTAATCCCAGAATTGGCATGGCTATAAACCCACCGCGAGGAGACTTTTTCAGCGCTCAGAACGGACCCCTTTAACAAGGCTTGTTGACAAAAAAATGGCGGGAGGATATACTGAGTTTACTAAACAAGTAAATTACTAAACTAGTAAACTCAAAAAGGAGGCGCTGTTGATGCGAATACCTACCACCCTAAAGCATAAGCCGGTAATTGCAGTAAATAATTATGATCAAGTGGATGGTCGTCAGGCATACCAATCAGACACCAAGGGGTTGTCAGTTGGGCTGGCCCAATGGAATGACCGTGGGAAAATAGACATATCTGCCAAGGTATGGAGATATACCGGCGAAAAATGGTCACGGCAATCGGAGGAACTGCCTCTGCACCGAGTACTCGATCTAGCCCTGTTAATATGCCAGGCCAAACAACATTTCCAGGAAGCCTATCGTTATGAAAACCTTTACGATCCAGATAACACCACTATTGGGCGTATCGGCTTACAGGGTGATGCCATGACGGTTGAGATATGCACTGATAACCCTATGATCGACGAAGATATGAAACTATTCCGGGATTGCTTGGCTCGGGATGATGAACTGCTCAGCGAAAGATTGATAACCTTATCCAGGGTATTAAAAGAGCTGGGCTATTAACTGAAACGGGAGCGTGAATAGCCATGAAAATGTCCAGCGAAAGGAAAAAGGAACTGCAGGCCCAATACAAGCAGATGAGACCAGACATGGGCATATTGGCAGTTATCAATAAGAGCGAGCAGCGCTATCTATTGGAGGCTGTCCCTAACTTAAAAGCAAAGCTGAACAGTATCACTTTCCAGTTAAAGAACGGCAGTCATATTAACCGCCAGCTCCAAAAGGATTGGGATACCCTGGGTGAAAACGGATTTGAAATGGTGATACTGGAACAGCTGGATTACGATGAGGATGAATCCAAAACCGACTACCGCGAGGAGTTAGAGTTATTAAAAATGATCTGCACTGATAAACTAAAAGAACAGGGAGTTGAGTTTTATTAGGTACCAGGGGAGTCATCTTGCTGGTGGAACTGATTCATGTTAATATAATCTTGTCAAATACTAAGAAAGACAGAGGAAAGAACATGCGCAAGAGTATTCTGGCTTAAATAAATACTAATGGGTCAGCAGAAACCTCTGCTGATTCTGTGTGACCAGAATGCTTGTTGCTGCTGTAAATAAAATAACTCCGGAGCGAGAAGGCACCGGCATCATTTTTTGAGCTATTAGGCTGCAGGAAACAGGAGTTTCGGGCAGCCTTATATTTTTTTGGAGGGAAAACATGCTGATCAGCTGTCGTAATATTAAGAAAAACTTTGGTGACCAAGTGGTATTGAATGGGATAGATCTGGATATTTGCCGGGGAGACCGGATCGGCCTGGTGGGTAGAAACGGAGCAGGCAAGTCTACCCTGGCGGATATTCTGACCGGTAACAGTGACTGTGATGCCGGCAGCATCACCTCTTCCCGGCAGAGGATCAAAGTGGGCTACCTGCGCCAGACCGAAGATGCGGGGACTTTTCGCGATATCATGATCAATGAGATCGATATGAGCGGTGAACTGCAGCGGCTAACCAGCCATCTAGGCGTCAGCGGTCTCAGTGATTTGCCACAGGAGCAGTTGGCCCAGCTCAGCGGTGGCGAGAAAACCAAGCTGGCCTTGGCTGCCGTTTGGGCTGCTCAGCCGGATTTAGCTATCTTGGATGAACCCACCAACCATATGGACTATCAGGGAGTAGAGTATTTAATACAAGAACTGCGACGGTTTTCAGGAGCTGTGGTTATCATTTCCCATGACCGCTTCTTTCTGGATAAGACTGTTTCTCAGATAGCTGAGATAGAAAACGGGACTATCACCGTTTATCCCGGCAACTATTCAGCCTTTCGGGTGGCCAAACAGCAACAAAGAGAGAGTCAATGGCACCTGTATCAGTCTCAACAAAAAGAGCAGCGTAAGATCGATCAAGCCATCGAACAGCTAAAAACCTGGTCTGATAAAGCTCATCGTGAATCGAGGCATAAGGGCGGCGGCATGATGGGCGGTAAAGAATATTTCCGTAAGAAGGTCAAGAAGCGCGATCAGGCTATTAAGTCCCAGCTTAAGCGGTTGGAAAAAATGCGTCAGGAGCAGGTGAAGCGACCCACCGCCGATCCCAGGGTAAAGTTTCAGGTTAACTTTACCTCCAAAGGCAGCCGCCGGGTTTTAGAAGCGGACAGCATAAGCAAAGCCTATGGGGATAAAACTCTGTTCACTGACAGCTCCTTTTATGTAAACCGGGGTGAGAAAGTCGGGATTTTTGGTCCCAATGGGTGTGGCAAAACTACTTTGGTTCGTATTATATTGGGCCAGGAAGAACTGAATGAAGGGCAGCTGTTTGTAAGCAGTTCGGCTAGCCTGGCTTATATCAGTCAAGAGCTGCCC
>DBRE01000074.1:13401-15086 GCA_002305535.1 Syntrophomonas sp. UBA1376 | reverse complement strand
GAGGCCCTGGAGGAAAGCTTGCTCCAGTATGCAGGAACCATTTTGCTCATTTCCCATGATCGCTATCTGCTGGATAAGGTTTGTGACCATATGCTGGTTTTTGAACAACAACACATCCAGAGGGTGGAGGGTCAGCTGACTGCGTACTTGAGCAGGCCAGCAAGAGAGAAAAGAGAGGAGATAGTTAACTCTAGCCAGGAAGAGAGATTGCTGGTGGAGACTCAGATGGCTCGGGTACTAAGTGAATTGAGCCTACTAAAACTGGAGGATCCTCGCTACCAAGAGCTTGACAGGGAATATCAAGATCTGCTACGAAGGCGCCGACAACTTCACCAGTCACCCAATGCGTAACTGGATGAAGAGCTGGGATAGTAGTAGAATAAGAAAAGAGTACCAGGCTTGACTACTTATTACTATTAACTGGAGAGCAAATAGAAGGAGGCACTTCGATGGCCCGACTTTCCCTGGAAGAGTTTGCGCGTATTTTAGAGGAAGCCGTGGAACGTATTCCGCCCCGTTTTTGTCAGAGCCTCACCGGAGGATTTAACATTCAGGAAGAATCTAGACGGGATGGGGAATACTACATTCTAGGCGAATATATAGAAGATGATCAACTGGGTTGTTTTATTGTTTTTTATTATGGTTCTTTTGTCGATTTGCTGGCGGAGGAAACAGAGGAAGTCTGGAAGGAGGAAATCCAGGATACAGTCTTACATGAAATGCAGCATCACTTGGAGTCCCTGGCTGGACGAGATGACTTGGCCCGTCAGGAACTGGAAGAACTGGCCCGGGCACTGTACCCATAGCGGGCTATACTCGTCCGGTAAAGACTTTTCTAAAACAGGCATCTCTACCTTATCCATGACAGATGAGGATCAGGACTCCCTATCTAGTGTCTCAACCGGGGGTAGAAGATGAAACTCGTGATAGCTATCCTGCTGTTCTTGCTGGCGGTGGTTATGATCATCCTGCGCTTTTCACCTACTTTTGGAGCAAATCAGCCCGCCAGGACAACAGCCTTTAACCACTCCCCCCAATACAGACAGGGAGAGTTTGTCAATACTAAAGTTGCTCCGTTGAAAATCAGTGGGCGCAGCGCCATTACCTTAATAAAGGATATGGTCAAGGGACATTCCCAGTCTCGACCCCATAAGCCCCTTGAGGTTGCATTTTTGGACAAGTCCTATCTGCATAAAGATAAGCGTAATCAAGCCATCTGGTTAGGCCATTCCACTTTTTTGCTGCGTATGGGGGGCAAAATTTTATTATTAGATCCTATGTTGGGAACTGCTCCATCGCCGCTGCCTCTGGTGGGTAGCAAAAGATTCAGCCAGATGCCTATCCAAATGGCAGATCTGCCGTTTATCGATGCAGTTCTGGTGTCGCATGATCATTACGATCATTTGGATTACGGAACCATAAGGAAGCTCAAAGATCGGGTAGGACATTTCTTCGTTCCTCTGGGCGTGGGTAGCCATTTACAGAGATGGGGAGTTTCTGCCGAGAAAATAAGCGAGTGCGATTGGTGGGATGAGTGCTCCTTTGAGTCTCTGCAAATATCCTGTACACCTGCCCGTCACTTTTCCGGGCGAAACATAAACAACCGCAATTCTACCCTATGGTGTTCCTGGGTTATAATTGATTCGAACCAGCGGGTATTTTTCAGTGGTGATGGTAGTTATGGA
>DBRE01000074.1:1606-13339 GCA_002305535.1 Syntrophomonas sp. UBA1376 | reverse complement strand
AGAATTAAAAGGTAAGGTGCTTTTACCGATGCATTGGGCGGCTTTTGTTTTGGCTGTGCATAGCTGGAACGAACCTATCGAACGCGTGACCAGAGCCGCCATGCACCAAGAACAAGAGGTCGCTACCCCGAGGATAGGAGAACCGGTAATCATCGGTGATCCGAATTATGCCCGCTCTGCCTGGTGGAGGGAAGACTATTTCAGCTAAAAAAGGAGACTGTGACAATCAACTGGTTTTGAAAAAACGAAATATAGCTCGCTACAGAGCTTACTGAAAGACTCACTTAGCAAAAGGGAAAGGAGGAATCGGCTAGAGTTCCAGTAAATGCAGATAGAAGAAGATACTCGCCAAAGGGGGACTGGCCCGGATTCTACAGGATTGGATGTGGTCAGAACTGGAGTGACAATTATATTAAGAGCCGGACATAAAGTACAAATAGAACTAATATTTGCGTCAGAAGGATCTAGGCCGCTATTATAGCTGGCAGCCTGTTTCTCTGGTTTGATAAGGAAAGGAGAATGTAATATGGCGAATGTTGCATGGCAGAAAGACGGTTCTGTGGCGATCATGACTATGAGTAATGGAGGCAATCTGAACAACCCTGAGTGGGCCAAAGATATGCTCACGACCTATACAGAAATTGAGTCCGATCAGGAAGTAAAGGCCTTGGTGCTGACCTCCAATAACAGTAAAAACTTCTGTCTGGGAGTAGACGTGGAGTGGGTATATAACAAACAACAGGCAGGCGATTATCCTGCCATCAGTGACTGGTTGTACGCCAACGGCAAGGTTTTCCGAGCCATGATAATGGCTCCCTTCCCCACCATAGCAGCTGTGACTGGGCATGCTTTTGGCAACGGTGCTATGTTAGCTGGAGCTTGCGATTTCCGTTTCATGCGCGCTGACCGCGGTTATTTTTGCTTTCCTGAGATAGACCTGGGGATTCAGCTGGCACCTGCAATGATTAAATGGATGCAACGTATCATGCCCTATCATCTGTTGCAGCGCATGCTTTTAAGCGGAGAAAAAATTACTGCTTCCGAGCTAGAGAAATACGGAACCATCATAAAAGCTTGTGAAAACTCCGAGAAAACCGTAGAAGAAGCAGTTGCTTACGCCAAGACCTTCAATAAATCCCGGACAACTATGGCAGAAATGAAGAACCGGCTTTATAAACCCATCCTCGATGCTATGGAAAATGAAGATCCACTCTACTACGATTATCGGCCCGAACTAGCTAAGGAAGGAAAAATGCCGGTTTTTATGATGACCCCTTTGACTTAGAGAGAGCCATTTTAAGAGAGTCTCCCCGAAGAGGCCATGTTCCATCAAGTGAACATGGCCTTAGCATTATTGTATGTATAAACCGGGTTCCCAAATCGAACAAAAAGTGGCAAAGTAGTGGTTGAGGAAAAGAAACAAGGAGGGTGAGGGTGTATGGAAAAATACCAAAGTATTTCCTGGGAGATAGTTGGTGAGGGGATAGGTTTACTGACTCTTAATCGGCCTGAGGCTTACAATTCGGTTAATGGAGAAATGCTGGAGGAGCTCGAAGAGTTCTGGCGCACGCGTCTCTATGATTTGGACACCAGAGTAATAATCATGCGGGGTGCCGGTGACAAGGGCTTCTGCGCTGGGCTGGACATGAAGTATACGATGGAAAATGCCAGTATGATGAACAGCGCAGCTGAGTTTTACAAGTTTCAGGCTAGGCTAGGCCGGTTGAACCTGGCTATGCGCAGGGCCCCACAGCCCATCATAGCTCTGGTACATGGAGCCGCCGCCGGTGAAGGGTTCAGCTTCGTACTGGCTGCCGATATTCGCATCATCTCTGAGGATGCCCGTTTTTGTGCAGCTTACATAAATATTGGTCTGGGTGGGGCTGATATGGCCTGCAGTTATCTTTTACCGCGCCTGATAGGTGCCGGCAGGGCTTATGAGATCATGTATCTGGGTGAGTTTATTTCTGCTCAGGAGGCAGTGGAACTGGGCTTGATATCACGGGTGGTGGATAGAGAGAAACTGTATGACACCGGACTGGAAATGGCCCGCAAGATGGCCGGGCGAAACCCCTTGGTCTTAAGGTTGACCAAGGAGGCTATTAATATGAACATCGATGCTGGAGGCATGGAACAAGCCCTGTGTATGGAGGATCGCAATCAGATATTGCTAACATTGGCTTCCGGAATTAAATCTACCGTCTAGTAGGCGCAAAATCAGGTCTTGAAACATTAATTAGACCTGTTTCAAGACCTGACCTTTAGCTTCTATTCTTCAGTGGTCGGAAACAGGCGGCGACGGCGGGGCCTTCTAACTACGGAAGCAAATTTAACGGTAGAGAAGATGATGATAGCAGTTTTTCCTAAACAGTGCCCCGATGAGGATCTGAAATCTGCCGCTACGGCTATAGTAATTTTGGAATTAGCCGGCAGGCCGTTGATAGGAGTTATAAATACCTTTCTCCGTTGACCGGATGCCGTGCTGTGGGAAACGCGAATTGGAATGCGGAAAGTTCCGGCCCACATTTTTATTTTGTTGCGGTTATGGGCCCATACGCCATTATCCACCACATTTTCATCGAATGTCAGAGTGAGGGTAAATCGTCCGGAGCGGACACCGGCAGCACCATTGGCAGGAACAGAATCCACTAGGCTGAACAGTCTTTCTTCACAGGGCGGTTTTCTGTCATCATGATGAGGCCTTCTGTGGTCATCCCAGGAGGGGCAATCATCCCAGGGAGATCTTCGGTGATCCCAAGGGTGGCAGTCATCCCAATGTGGCACTCTCTTACGCAAGCGGGACATTCATAAAACCTCCTTTAATTGGTTACTAAATGGGTTGCTTTATTGTATGTTTAGATACGCTGAGGGGACACACCGACCAGGTATGTAGTTTTTTCCAGCAACAGTAGTGACTAATAGTGAACAAAGCTATCCGGGAGGGCTAATTCGAAGTATAATCGCACAGCCTACTTTAGTAACACTTGGAATACCATGGTAAGCGGCACCTAGAAATGCATATGTTTGGTATACTTTTTGCATATAAAGGGCTGGTGTATACATTGCTTACCGTAGATTTGAACAGGTATAATTGTGACACAGATCAACAGGAGGAATGAGGATATGAAGCTGATCTATAAGGGTAAAACCAAGGATGTATACCTGCAGGACGATGGCAACTATCTTCTTAAGTTCAAAGATGATGCCACTGGTGAAGATGGGGTCTTTGATCCGGGATCCAATGCGGTGGGATTGACCATAGAAGGAGCTGGGAAGGCAGGCTTGCGTTTGACTAAATACTTCTTTGAAGCTTGTCATAGGGCTGGCATACCTACCCATTATATAGAGGCTGACATAGAACGAGCTACCATGACGGTCAAACCGGCTACCATGTTCGGTAAAGGCCTGGAAATAATCTGCCGCTTGCGGGCTGTGGGCAGCTTTCTGCGGCGCTATGGTGATTATGTGCAGGAAGGACAGCCTCTGGACTATTTTGTGGAAGTCACCCTGAAAGACGATGCCCGCCAGGATCCCCCCATAACCGAAGACGCTTTAGATATGTTGGGTATCCTGACCCATGAAGAATATGCAGTGTTAAAGGAACTTACCCGCAGGATAACAGCTATTGTAGAGGAAGAGCTGGCTAAAAAGGGCATTGAACTATATGATATCAAGTTTGAATTCGGCCGGGTAGACCCCGATAAGCAGATCGTGTTGATAGATGAGATTTCCGGAGGGAATATGCGCGCTTATAAAGACGGCCGCCATCTCCAGCCCCTGGAATTAGAGAAGCTGATGCTGGAAGCAAACTGATAACAAGGCACGGGAGCAAGGCAAAAGAATCGTCCCCGTGCCTTGGATTAGCCGTTATTTACACAGGTTGCGGTGTTCCACCATGATACAGGCATTCTCTATCAAGGTCATGTTGTTATCCTGAGCCAGTTGCTGGCTTTCCTCATCACAATGGACACCCACTTGGGTCCACACCACAGGAACCCCTTTCTCCTGGGCAGCCTTGACGATGTCGTACACTGCTTCACTGCGGCGGAAAACATCAACCAAGTCTATGGCTACGGGAATGGACTGCAGATCAGGATAACACTTTTCTCCCAGTACTTCTGTCAGATTGGGGTTGACCGGCACCACTTGGTAGCCCTGCTGCTGCAGATACCTGCCAATACGGTTGCTGGCACGTGTAGGATCATTTGACAGGCCAACTACTGCTATTACTTTGGCGTTATCGAGAACATCTTTTCTCTGGACAGCATCAGCGGACATAAGAGCACTCCTCCTTTACTACCCATACTTACTAATTATATTAGGATCCTATTATCTCCAAATTATTCGAGCTGGTTCACGTTGTGGTATACGATGGTATTTATAGACCGGATAGCCTATCATTAACGCCCCGTGAGGAACATGACCGTCAGGCAGGCCTAAGGCCTCCTGCAGAGGGGGATGGTAAGTGGCGGCTGTATTGAGAAAGCCGGCCCAACATGCTCCTAATCCTCTGGAATACGCGGCTAATTCCAGATAGGCCAGACTGATCACGCAATCAGTCCCCGCTCCAAAGACGTCGCCAGGAGAATGGGCCATGATCACATGGGGGGCGCCGCGCAGGACTCGATCTATCCCCTTGTCCCAGGCTTCTACCAAACGGCCATAGCGACTGTTCAAAGCTTCATCCTGACTTTGCGCCAGCAGCATCCGCATCCAGTCTATTACCAGACCAGCCAGATGCTGTATCTTGGCCTGGTCTTCGACGATCAGCCAATAAACCTGTTGTTTGTTGCTGCCGGTAGGAGCATAACGGGCTATATCGATCAATTCTTCCAGCTGTTGACGGCTTAAAGGCTTTTTCTTAAAGGTACGGGTAGAGCGTCGGGTAATCAAAAAGTGATCTATCTGGCTCTGGTCGGGGAGGATGTCAGGGTTTACAGCCGCCAGGCTTTCGGGACCGATGCCCTCCAAGCTCAAAGCCCCATGAGGACAAACTGCTACACAGTGACCACAGTGGATGCAGAATTCGTCAGCATGCTCTACCGGCTTTGGATAACTGTCTTTCTCAGGAAAAACGATCAGCTTGCCGGGACATTCCAGGCCACAAATACGGTCGCGTTGACATTTATCAGTATCAATTTTAATAAAGCTCATTTATAAAGTCCTTTCCTCATGTTTATAATCATTATAGTCTTTTTCTCAATAAGCAGGAATAATAACATTACCACCAGGAAGGATTCCTGTTCAGTAAAACGAAAGGTGAAACCATGCACTACAATATCATCTGCTAGGAGGATCGGCATGAAAAAAGTAGTTGTACGACAGTTAGTTCGGGACATTTCCCGTTATATTGACCAATTGGTAGAGGTCAACGGTTGGGTGCGCAGCAACCGCGACCAGAAGTCATTCGGTTTTATTGCCCTTAATGATGGCACGCACTTTAATACCGTACAGGTAGTCTACGAGAAAGAGAACCTGGCTAATTTTGCCGAAGCCACTCGTTTTCGAGCCGGTTCTGCCATCACGGTACGGGGCATCGTAGTGGCGACTCCCGAGGCTAAACAGCCTTTTGAAATAAAAGCCCAGGAAATAATTCTGGAAGGAGACGCTCCCGAAGACTATCCTCTTCAGCCCAAACGGCATAGCCGGGAATTCCTAAGAGGAATAGCCCATTTACGGGCGCGCACCAATTTGTTTGCTGCGGTCTTTCGGGTGCGCTCCCTGGCGGCCTATGCCATACATCAGTTTTTTCAGGAGCGGGGCTTTGTCTATGTGCATACTCCGTTGATAACGGCCAGTGATGCAGAAGGGGCCGGAGAAATGTTTCGGGTGACCACCCTGGATCAAGACCATCCTCCCCGGAATGAAGAGGGCGAGGTTGATTTTGGGCAGGACTTCTTTGGGCGCCGTACCAATCTGACGGTCAGCGGTCAATTGGAAGCGGAAGCCTATGCTTTAGCCTTTAGGGATGTCTATACATTTGGCCCCACCTTTCGTTCAGAGAATTCCAACACAGCCCGGCATGCAGCGGAGTTCTGGATGATTGAACCGGAAATCGCTTTTGCGGATCTACAAGATGATATGCATCTGGCCGAAGCTATGATCAAGTATGTTATCAACTATGTATTGGAAAATGCCGGGGAGGAAATGGATTTTTTCAACCAGTTCGTGGATAAAGGTCTTTTAGACAGGCTTCAGTCGATTATCAACCAGGAATTTGCTCAGGTTACTTATGGGGAAGCGGTCAAACTCTTGCAGGTGGCAGCTCAACCCTTTGAGTATCCGGTGGAATGGGGTAGTGACTTACAGACGGAGCATGAACGTTATTTAACCGAACAAGTGTATAAACGGCCGGTTTTTGTTACGGACTATCCCCGAGATATCAAGGCTTTCTACATGCGGCAGAATGATGACGGCCAAACAGTGGCGGCCATGGATCTGCTGGTTCCTGGGGTGGGAGAACTGATCGGAGGCAGCCAACGTGAAGAAAGGCTGGATCACCTGGAAGCCCGTATGGAGGGATTGGGTATGGCTAAAGATGACCTGTGGTGGTATCTGGAACTGCGCAAATACGGCGGAGTTAAGCATGCCGGTTTTGGCCTGGGTTTTGAACGCTTGATCATGTATTTGACTGGAGTAAACAATATCCGTGATGTCATCCCTTTCCCCCGAACGGTCAAGTCGTGCGAGTTTTAGGGACTTGGGCATGCCTCGCTTACTCTCATATGGTGGGTATTAATAAACTTAATGAGGAGCTTATGCTGTCAGAAGGGATATAATTGAAACAATGTATTTGATTTGGAGAGGCAGTACTGGCATGAATGACAGCAAAGTGGGCGGCAAATACCGCTGGTCTTTAATAATCGTTATGGCCTTAGTGTGGGTCTTTATATACTTACAGCGCACCAACATCAGTATGCTGCTGGTGGACTACCGATTCCTGGCAGAAGTGAATCTTTTGAATCAGCCTGCCCAGCAAGGGCTGTTGGTGACCATGTTTCTTCTGGCCTATGCAGTGGCTAATATGTTGTCCATACCCATAAGCAGCCGCTTGGGACCGAGACGGACGTTGATGTTTGGCATCGCGGTCGGTTCCTTTGTTCTAATGCTAGGAGGCTGGGCGGCTTCTTTTGCAGCCATCCTTTTGGTTCGTATTCTCACCGGTGTTGCCCATGGTATTCAGTATCCCAACCTCAGTGTTCTCGTTAAAAACTGGTTTCCGCCGGAGGAACGCGGTACGGCCAATGCTATTTACGCCATGGGAGGCTGTATAGGGCCTGCACTGGCCATGCCATTGTTTGCTTGGCTGATCACTTGGTTCGGGTGGGAATACAGCTTTTTTGTTCCGGCAGCCCTGGGAATCCTCTGTACTATCCCCTTTTTATTACGGTGGATCTCGGATGGCCCCGAGGATAATCCCTATATATCCAGTGCCGAGGCTGCTTATATTGAGTCCCGTGACAAAGAATCTTTGACAGACACACCGCCGGGAAAACAGTCGGGAGCAGTAAGAGAAGTTCTGCAAAATCCTTCATTTAGACTGCTATGCATAGTTTATGCAGCTTTTGTGTGCAGTTGGTGGGGGCTGCTGACCTGGATCCCCCAGTATTTAGTGCAAGTTAGACATTTTGAAATGACTGGCATGACTGGCTATGTGACCATAGCCTATGTAGCTGCTATGGTAAGTGTATTTGTAGGTGGCAGGCTGGTAGATCGCGCGCGCTACAAGAGTAAAGTCGGATTACTGGCTTTGTTGATCGTGGCTCTGGCTACCTTTGGTATTGCTACGGTTCCTTCCCCTTTAGGAGCGGTTATCTGTATGGTGTTGGCGGTTAGTATCAATGAATTTGTTTTCCCGGCGGTTTGGGCGATTTTGCAGTCAATACTGCCCTCCCGGCTTATCGTGGCTGGTTCAGGGGTGGTTAATGGAGCCGGCAATCTGTTTTCGGCAGCGACGCCAACGATAATGGGAGTATTGATCCAATTTAGTGGCACCTATACGGGAGGACTGCTGTTCCTGGTTTTTATGTCTGTCCTAGGAGCATTGTGCTGTTGGGGACTGCTGCGTCAGGGGAATTGACCTTCCAGATCGAAGAATCACCCTTTAAGATCATCACTGGCCTGCTCCGAATCAATAACAATAAGTTGACAGAAAATACAGAGTAAATCTTCATTTTTTCGCCTTATTGACAGTTGCTGTAAGCTTGGCCAATAATATAAACAACACTAAATGTTACGAAACGAAAAAGTCGGATTCGAAGTAAAGGAGCGGATGAAATTATGGCGTACGAGATGAGAATTGAAGACAATATCGTTATTTTCCAGTTCAAGAGCAACAAAGTCAGCTCAATTCAATTGGAAACCTTAAAAGCCCTCGACCAGGTGATCGACCGGGTCAACAATGAAGAAGACCTGAAGGGTATCATACTGGTAGGTACCGATCGTTATTTCTCAGGCGGTTTTGACCTCAACGAATTTGTAAGCTTCCAGGGACCTCAGGAGATCATTGATTGGTTTAAGATTGAAGAAGAAGTGCTCTACAAACTCTTTATATGCAGTAAGCCGGTCATTGCAGCTGTAAATGGTGCTGCTACTGCAGCGGGTATGATCGTAGCCTGTGCTGCCGATTACCGCATCGCCATGAATCATCCCAAGATCAAAGTGGGCATGACCGAGATCAAACTAGGCTTGTCGCTCACGCCGGCTGAGGCAGGCTTGATGCGCTGGGGCTTGGATACGGAGAAGAACTACCGTGATATTATCTTCAAAGGCGACTTGATCCCCATAACCGAGGCAGTGGAAAGAGGCATATTTGATGAACTGGCTGACAGTCCTGAAGAGTTGATGGAAAAGGCCAAGGCTAAAATAGTAGCCCTCATTGATACTCCGGGTCGTCCATTTATCGCCTTAAAGCAGGTTCATCGTGAGCATCATGCCAGCATCATTCGCAAAGGCATCGATGAAATGGATTGGAACAGCTTGGTGAAAGTCTTTACTGATGAAAAAGTTATCGGCACATTGAACATGGTCAAAGGAGCGCTGGGCATTTAAGTTAAGTAAATAACGGGTCTGGTCTAAGGGCTAGACCCGTTATTTTTTGGTTACCTTTAGATGATTTAAGACCGGGAGGCCTGGAGTGAAGGCCAGGATAATGAGGAGCACTCGACATTTTTCGGCAAGTGCAAAAAATTAACATGGCATTGATCGTCGAAATAGAGGAAAATAGAGGAGAAACGCGAAACTATTGTCTCTGTCAGCATAATACTGATACTTTAATTAAAAGGAGAGAATTCACCCCATGATAATGAGACCCATTTCTAGACTTTATTTCTGGCTTAGTGGTTGGAAGCTGGAAGGAAGCCTTGATCCCAGTATCAAGAAGTGCATTATGGTTGGTGCACCTCATACCAGTAATTTTGACTTTGGTTACTCCCGAGCCGCCTTGTACATGATGAGGCGCCGGATGAAATATTTGGTAAAGCAGGAATTGATGAAGATGCCCTGGGGATTGTTATTTATGGCCACAGGGGCAATCGGCGTGCAGCGCGATAAATCCGATAATTTGGTCAGACAGATGGTAGAATTATTCGAACGATCCGAGGAGTTAGTGATTTTATTAGCACCCGAGGGAAGCCGGAAACTTAAAGGCAAATGGAAGACCGGTTTTTATCATGCCGCACTAGAGGCTAAAGTTCCCATTGTACTGAGCTCCCTGGATTATAAAAAGAAGATAGCTCATGTGGGACCGGCTTTTCACCCTACCGGAGATTATCGTCAAGATATGCAACAGGTAATTGAGTATTATAAGAACATTACACCCCGTTTCCCGGAAAAATTTGCATTGAATATTATTTGATATTATTTAATAAATTGAGACCGGTCCTCTCAGGGGGCCGGTTTTTTTGACTGGAGGAAGTTTGAAGTGGTATAATAATAAGCTGTGTTACCGAAAGCGTTATCCAGACATAATAGATTTGTCCCCTCGGCATTTAATAACATGATGTAAATAGCTGCTACTGGTAATAATAGAATCAAAACAGAGAAAAAAGGAGAAACAATTATTTGACCACTTTTCAAGAATTAAGTTTGTCTGCAGAAATTTCGCGGGCAGTAAGCCAAATGGGATTTGAGGAACCGACACCTATTCAGGCTATGACCATACCTCTGGTAATGCAAGGGCGGGATGTGATCGGAAGAGCCCAAACTGGTACAGGCAAGACAGCGGCCTTTGGCATTCCTCTGGCTGAGCAGTGTAATCCTGAACTAGACTCGATCCAAGCAATGGTAATTACTCCCACTCGTGAACTGGCCATGCAAGTGGCCGAGGAATTGAACCGCATTGGACAATACAAACGCATTCGCAGTCTGCCTCTTTACGGTGGCCAGGAAATCACCAGACAGATCAAGGCCTTGAAACAAAGACCGGCCATCATTGTCGGAACACCGGGAAGGCTGCTGGATCATATACGCCGCCGCACCATTCGTCTAGATCAACTACAGATGGTGGTTTTGGACGAAGCTGACGAAATGCTGAATATGGGTTTCAAAGAAGACATTGAAGCTATTCTGGCCAAAACTCCGACTACCCGGCAAAACTTGTTGTTTTCAGCGACCATGCCGGTCAATATTCAAAACTTGGCCCGTTCATTCATGCATGATCCGGAGATAGTCCAAACCAATCCTAAAGAAGTGACGGTAGCCAATATTGAGCAGGAATATATTGAGGTCGATGAGAATCAAAAGATGGATGTGCTGTGCCGGTTGCTGGATGTACACAGCCCGGAGGCGGTCATCGTATTTGCCCGCACTAAACGTCGAGTTGATGAAGTCACAGAAGCACTAAGCTCCCGGGGGTATTCAGCCGAAGGGATCCACGGAGATATGACCCAGAGCAATCGGGATATGGTTATGCACAAATTCAAATTAGGCGTGAGCGAGGTTTTGGTAGCCACTGATGTAGCCAGCCGGGGCCTTGATATCACTGGAGTTACTCATGTCTTTAATCTGGATATACCTCAGGATGCCGAGAGTTATGTACATCGTATTGGCAGAACCGGACGTGCTGGAGAAAAAGGTCGGGCGGTGACTCTGGTTACCCCACGCGAATTAAGGCACCTCGGCTATATCCAGGAACATACTCGGCAAGAGGTGACACGCAGACCAATTCCCAGTGTGGATGATGTCAAATTTGGTTTGCGGAAAGCGGCCCTAGATAATTTGCTGTCAGCTGCCTCTATGAAGGATGCTGATGATTATCGAAGCCTGGCCGAAAATCTGCTGGAAGAACACGATGCAGTTACCTTATTGGCTGCCGCCCTGAAGGTAATGACTAGGGAACGAGATCAAACGCCTCTGCAGAATCTGACCCTGGCACCGCCCATTATTGTTAAGGGAAATTATACCGGACGCCCGAAACGGAATTCTTCAAAAGGTAAATCAAATCAACCCAGGAACGACCACAAGCATAGGCGTTCTAAAATATATACTAATTAACAAAACTCTATAAATTCAATTTACGCGAATAACGAAGCGGATCTTAATGCCCGCTTCGTTATTATTTATTGCAGGTAGAGCAAATTTATGCAAAACTCTCAATTAGCAAAAAGAACAAGATATTGTCCCGCTTATAATAATTTCACCAGGGTTCTTTTAAGTAAGCTATAATATCTGTAATAAAACCTTTATTCTTATAAAAGGACAGCCAGCAATATGACTTGTCATTATCCAGCTACA
>DBRE01000074.1:0-1542 GCA_002305535.1 Syntrophomonas sp. UBA1376 | reverse complement strand
TGGTTACTAAGGCAGATAGCACTATTATATTGATCAACCAAAAACATGCTTTAACAGATATGTTTACGGTCGACAAAATAATTGGACATAGTTTGATCAATTTTGTGGAGTGGGGCTTTTATACTTTCTTATCTCCTGTGGATGTCTATAGAATGGCACAGATTCTTGAAGAGAAGAAGACCCTTAATTTTGAAGCTATTGTTAAGAGCGGGCGACGGCTGCTGGTCAGTGCTAATCCGATATTGGATGAAGAAGGCAAAGTATACCGGATAGTATATACCTCGCGGGATATTACGGCTCTGGAGGAAATGCGCCGGGAACTGGAGAAAGAGGCTAACCTGCGTATGTTCTATGAACAGCAGTTGAAACAGGACGCAGGAGAGAATTTCGTTTTTCGCAGTAAAGAGATGAAAGACGTTTTCGATATAGTAATGAAAGTAAGTAAAGTAGACAGCAACATATTCCTGGGCGGGGAGTCGGGCGTCGGTAAAGGTGTAATAGCGCGGAAAATACACGAACTGGGGCCCCGCAAGGATGATCCTTTTGTACAACTGAACTGTGCTGCCATACCTGAAAATCTCTTTGAAGCTGAATTGTTTGGCTATGAAGAGGGGGCTTTTACTGGGGCTAAAAAGCATGGGAAACCAGGCTTGCTGGAGTTGGCCGGAGACGGTACTATATTCCTGGATGAGATTGCCGATTTGCCGGGTTCACTGCAGGCCAAACTGCTGCAGGTTCTTCAAGAGGGTGAATTCAGGAGAGTGGGTGGAATCGATCCCATTCGTTTAAAAGCACGAGTAATAACAGCCACCAACAAAAACTTGGAGGAACTGATTCACCTAAATCGATTCCGTGAAGATTTATACTATCGTTTATGTGTAGTGCCCATTAATGTCCCACCCTTAAAACACCGCCCTGGCGATACCCTTTTGTTGGCGGATTTTTTCCTGCAGAAGTTTAACAGCAAATATGGTGTTCACAAGAAACTAGACGATGATGTGAAAAAATGGATGTGCTGCTATGAGTGGCCTGGTAATGTACGGGAATTACAGAATATTATTGAACGGCTGGCCATTGTATCGGAAACAGAACTAATTACCCTGCGGGACATACCTGATTCGTATAGATCAAAAGTGGACGGGTTTGACGGAAATGAGATTGGTAAGACCCCTTCTCTAAAAGAAGTTAATGAAGCCGCTGAGCGGCGCCTGCTGGAAAGTGTTATCCGCAGTAACAAAAGCAGTCGTAAAGCTGCTCAGGAACTAGGAATCAGCCAGGCAACCTTGCTACGCAAAGCTCACAAATACGGGATAACTCTTCCTTCTCAAAAGAAACAATAATTTGAACTTAAGAGAAGCAGCCCCTTAGGGCTGCTTCTCTCTGTGAAGAAACTTAGGGGATCAAACGGGGAAGGAGTGAACAAGTCTTCCTGTCCAGCTATTAATTATGAAATGGCAAACATTTGCTACATTGCACAACCAGTGGACAGCGGTTACTAAAATACCTAGACCAGGCTGCCAATTTTGCTGCTTTTGCGCCAGA
>DBRE01000034.1 GCA_002305535.1 Syntrophomonas sp. UBA1376 | reverse complement strand
ACCATCAGTTCCACCAGGGTGAAACCCTTTTGGTTACGGCCTTTTTTCATTTGGTGTCTCATTTTCATTAACAATTTAACTACGCTCCTTTGGTTTTTCTAAAATCTTCAGCTGTTAACTTCCGCCAAGTCGGTGTTTAACTCTCATCCCCTCCCCCCGATAATTTTGGACATTAATAGAACAGCTGGTTTATCTACAGCGCCGAAAGGCGACACTGTTCTAACCTATGGTGCCGATGATATTGAATACGGGCAGGTAAGTAGCTATGATAATCATGCCGATTATGCCGGCTACAAAGATAATCATGACTGGTTCCATGGATTTGAGCATGGCATCCACGGCCAAGGTGACTTCATTATCATAGAACACCGACATGCGCTCCAGCATATCGTCCAATGCTCCCGTTTCTTCACCGATGGCGATCATCTGGGATACCATGGGTTCAAAGACTCCAGTCGCTGCCAAGGGTACGGCGATGGATTGACCTTCGCGGATGCTCTCTCTAGCCTGGCCGATGGCATTGCCGATGACGCGGTTGCCTACCACCCCCTCCAGGACTTCCAAAGCCTGCAGGATAGGCACGCCGGATTTTATCAGGGTTCCCAGGATACGAGTAAAACGGGATACAGCTATACGACTGACGGCTTTGCCTACAATGGGCATTTTTAAGTACATGGTATCGAAAAACAGCCGCCCTTGGGAGGTTCTTCCCCAGGCTTTTAGGACAAAGACCAGAACGATGATTCCCAATATGAGTAAGAGGAAATAATCCTTTAGAAAATAGCTGATATTCAGAAAGAATTGGGTAAAGGCCGGCAGTTCAGTACCGGAAGAAGCATAGGATTCCACAAAGCTGGGCATGACAAACATCAGAATAAAGACGACCACCAGTATGGCCACGCTCATAACCAAAATAGGATACACGGAAGCCGATTTGATCTTGGAGTTGATCTCTCGGTCNNCAGGGTATCGGCTAATCTGTCCAGAACGGTATCCAGGGCTCCGCCGGTTTCCCCGGCTTGTACCATACTGACATACATGGGGGAGAATGTCTTAGGATGGCGACCCAGAGCTTCATTTAGAGCTAGTCCCCCTTCCAGATCCTCTTGCACCTGTCCGGCGATTTTGCGAAGCAGACTATTTTGGGTCTGTTTCTCCAGTATGCTAAAACTACGCACAATGGGCAATCCTGCTCCTACCATAGTAGACAGTTGCCGGGTGAACAGAGAAAGATCATTTATGGTGACTTTTTCGAACCAGCTGAAATTCAGAGCGTTTTTCTGGGTTGCTTCTTTGTCCTTATCCTCTTTTATTTCCAGTATGGTGTACTGTTGCCGCAATAGGGCATCGATGACTAAGTTGCGATTGTCTGCTTCCAAAGTTCCTTTTACTATCTTTCCGTCTCTACCCCGAACACGATAGGTATAGTTCACGCTCTCTCTCCCCCTTGTATTGGGACAACTGACTTTCCTGTTAGCCCTTCCCCATTAACGTTTCTGTAGCGGAAACTTTAGTTTCCGCTATCCGTCTTCCGTTAACGTCGGAGGCTGAAGCCTTCTCTCCTCACACCTCACCTAAGTCGCTGTAACCAGGCGACGATTCATTTCTTCTCGGGTGATGATGCCCCGATCTGCGAAAGCTGCCAGGGATTTTTCCATGGTGATCATACCCTGGGATGCGCCGGTTTGCATTACGGTCTGCAGTTGATGGGCTTTATTTTCCCGGATCAGATTTCGTACCGCAGGATTAGCCACCAGAACCTCTGAGGCCAATACTCGCCCGCTTTCGTCTGCTTTAGGAACTAACTGCTGGGAGAATATGCCCAGAATGGTGTTGGCCAGCTGTATTCTGATTTGAGCCTGCTGATGGGGCGGAAAAACGTCTATTATTCGTTCCACCGTCTGGATAGCATTGGACGCATGCAGAGTAGCCATCACCAAATGGCCGGTTTCTGCTGCGGTCATAGTGGTGGCTATGGTCTCCAGATCCCGCATTTCTCCTACCAGAATAATATCCGGATCCTGACGTAGAGCTGCTCGCAATCCTTGGGCAAAATCAGGGCAATCAGTGCCTACCTCCCGCTGATTTACGATGCAAGTACCGTGACGATGCAGGTACTCGATAGGGTCTTCCAGAGTGATCACATTGCCGTTGACCGTTTGATTGAGCAAATTGATCATAGCTGCTAAAGTGGTCGACTTACCGCTGCCAGTAGGTCCGGTCACTAGTATGAGGCCATTACCTTTATACAATATCTCTTGGGCTACTGGAGGCAGTCCCAATTCTCCTATATCAGGTATTTTCATGGGTATAATGCGAATAGCAATGGCATAAGAACCTCGTTGCAGATAAATATTTACCCGCACCCGGCCTAATTCGGGCAAGGTGCTGGAAAAGTCGGCATGACCATTTTCTCCTATCATATTACGGTTTTTTTCGTTTGCCATCAGTTCATTGCCCAGCTGAAAAGTATCATCGGGAGTAAGAGGCTCATATTCTTCCATGATCTGCAGCTTGCCATGGATTCTGACGATAGGCGGCCGAGATACGGTCAAATGTATATCAGAGGCCCCCTTTTCCATAGCCTTCCTGGCAATTTCTTCTACTGTTAACACCTTTTTCGCTTCAGTCACCCAAAAATACCCCCTTCATAACTTCTTCCAAAGAAGTAAACCCTGCCAGGGCTTTTTCGATCCCATCTTCCCGCATGGTAATCATGCCTTCCTGGCGGGCAATATTATCTAATTCATCCTCTGAATTTATATGGTTGTTAATCGCCGCTCGCATCTGTGGCCCTAGAACCATAACTTCATGTAAAGCCATACGTCCCAAATATCCGGACTGGCGACATCTATTACAACCCCGGGGATGATAGAACTCCCGGTCTACATATTCCTGCATATCCAGACGATGAGCCACAAGCTCGTCCAAATGGTAGGCTTGTTTACAATGAGGGCATAAACGGCGGATCAACTGTTGGGATACCACCCCGATCAAAGAAGAAGATAAGAGATAGTTTTCTACTCCCATGTTGACCATCCGCGCTACCGTGCCAGAAGAACTATTAGTATGCAGAGTGGAAAAAAACAGATGTCCGGTGAGAGCAGCGCGTACACCCAGTTCAGCTGTTTCCGTATCTCGCATTTCACCAACCATAATAATATCCGGATCCTGGCGCAATATGGAGCGAAGCCCAGCGGGAAAAGTCAAACCAGCTTTATTGTTTATCTGCACCTGATTGATACCTGCCAAGCTATATTCCACCGGATCTTCTAAAGTAACAATGTTTCTTTCGGCCACATTTATTTCGGTAAGTATGCTATATAAGGTAGTAGTCTTACCGGAACCGGTGGGTCCAGTGACTACGATCATGCCATGAGGCCGTCGAATAAGAGAGTGGATCTTCTTTAAGTTGGCTGCGCTAAATCCCAGTTCTTTGAGCGACATCAGCGCATTGGAGCGATCCAATATGCGTATGGCCATCTTCTCGCCGTGTATAGATGGAAGAGATGAAATACGAAAATCTATTTCCCGGCCATCAATGACCATACGGGAACGCCCGTCTTGGGGTAAACGTTTTTCGGAAATATCCAGGTTACCCATAATTTTAATGCGGGAAACGATAGCGGGAAATGATTTCTTAGGAAGGCTTAATACTTCCACCAGTTCTCCATCAATGCGAAACCTAACTCGCACATCTTGTTCCAGGGGTTCGATGTGAATATCAGAAGCGAGTCCTTGGACGGCCTGCTGTAAGATGGAATTCACCATGCGAACAACCGGGGCATCGTCTTCAATGTTGGCAGAAAGAGCATCTGCTTCTACAAAACTGGAACTCTGCTCATTTAGTTCCCCCAGTAGTTTTTCCATTCTGGAATCTACTTGTAAAGCGGCATACTGCTGGATAGCGGCGTTCATATCATTTTCACTGATCAATACCGGCAAAACATCAAAGCCGGTCAGGATGCGCACGTCATCAATGGCTTCATAATTTAAGGGATCTACCATTCCCAGAGTGAGACGCTGCTGATTAAGGGATATAGGTAATATGTGATGTTTGCGAATCAAACTGGTAGGTAGAATTTTGACTACCTCGGGATCAATGTCCACACGGTTCAGTTGGACTTGGGGGATACCTAAAGTAAACTCTAGTACTTCCAAGAGTTGTTGCTCATTTATGACGCCCCTGTCTACCAGAATCTGACCTAGCTTTTTCCGAGATAGTTTTTGTTCAGTCAAGGCTTCTTCCAGCTGTGCTTCGGTTAGCAACCCGTTTTCAAACAGAATATCTCCCAACATCTTGCGTTGAACCGCCATAATCTTCTCCTTTTATTCGGTGTCTAGTCTTATCACTAAATTGATTCGTACAATTAATTCAACAAACAAACCCCTATATAAAGGCGTTTGTGATAACGGAACTAAGTCCAACGTCCTATAGAAATATCCAATTTCAAAAATGTACCAATTTGCCCAGTTCCATAATAGCATACAAAGATTTCGTTTTCGATCCAAATTACTAATTTTCTTTGCCCTGTACGACAAAACGACAAAACAGATAGTAGCAGAAAAACCGGGATGATTATCCTAGGCTTCGGTCAGCCAAGTATTGCCTTTTATGTTTACGAAAGAGGAACATTCTGGTATGTTGATAAGAGGTTTATTATTGTTATTGAGGCAGGGAGAGATGACATGGTAGATCATATCTTTACATATTACTACTTTCTAGAGGAAGATGAGGCCTGTTTAGGCACCCTGCGCGAGCTTTTGAACAGTAAAGGATGGTCTTGTGCTGACAAAAAACATCTGGCTTCACCGGCTAAGATGCCTGCGCCAGCATATTATGAGCTAACAAGTCGTAATGCTAAAGTATTGGTTTTATACTGCCGAGCAGAAACCAAAAGCTGGCAGGAGATACGCCAGGAAATAACCGGGTGGGAAAAAGAAGCAGCTGTTATCAAGGAAGACCTGCTGGGGCTAGTTCAGGTCTTGATAGCAAATGAAGAAAGTTGGGCGTCCGCACAAGAGGAATTGATTCAACCCTTTTCAACTCCCCCCCTGAGTTTTGAACTGATGGGTGGTGAAGCCAAACGCTGTATTGAAGCAAGAGGAAAAATCACTTATGTAGCACGTCTTGCCCAGTTCGAACAGCGTCATGCCAAATACTTCGGGGAACATCTGCCCCTCACTGAACTGACCATGATCCGTTTGCAAATGATTGCTCAGCTTATGCGGGATCGCAACCAGGTGATCACGAAAGAGAGAATCGAACTGGATAATCGACTGAAAAATTTCCTTCATCAGGATCTGGTAACGGAAGATTCTAAGCAGGCTAGTGTTATTGATGAATACGAAAAACACTTGAATTTGATATCCAGCGGATACGGCAAAATAGTCAACAACTTTTCACTTGTTCAAGATGGGTATCAGCGTCTGACTGTACTCATGGAAGAACTGCAGCGTCAGCTGGCTCTGGAGCCCTCCTGGGTTATAAATGATGAAACCCTTCGGCTGCTTTTGCTGCCCTTCAAGCGAAGATTAGCTGAACTCGATCAGACTCTGGATGATTTGCGCCTATCCCGGGAGAGTCACCAGGCGGCCATTGAAGTGATACGTAGTCGGATAGACCTGTTGATGAGCAAAGAGAATATCGAGACCCAAACTCAGATCCGCGGCATTATGGAAACCAACACTGCTATCCAAAGGCAGAGCCTCACCTTCCAGTTTGCTGCTGGTTTGATAGAATTCATCGTCCTAGCTTATTACAGTCATTCCCTGTGGAAGAACCTGGCGCCAGAGGCTTACCATGCAATAGCCAGCTGGGTCCAGTTGTTGTTTGTACTGGCTTTCTCTGGCAATGCAGTCTATTTGACTCATCTCATCGCTGAATATGTGCAGGGAGAGACCCATGTCAAAAAACGCTTAGTGATTTTCCTGCTATTAATGGTGATCACCATCCTAGCAGTATTAATCGGCAGCGTCCTCATGCAAGCCTAGGCTTCCATCAGCTTAATAGCCTTGAGTCGTTCCGTCAGCCTTTTTAAGTGAGCATCCTCCTCTCGAGCAATTTGCTCCAGCAGCAAGCGGGTCTCACCATCCTCTGCCAATTTAGCCATTTCAATATATCTGTCACGAGATGCGGCTTCTGCTTCAATGGCTACCCCTAGGGCCTGTCGAATGTCCATACCCGTCCCCCCTCTCTTTATGATATTAAATTATATCTTATCACTGGCAATAATTCACCTGCTGCATGGCCTGATCAGGAATGGTACACAATAGGAAAGTCAGCTTATAAAACTAGGAGGGTTCCAAGTGAATGAAGGCCTGGTAGTAGTCGTTCGCAGTATTATTGCCTTTTTAACTCTATTAGTATTCGCCCGCCTCCTGGGTAAACAGTTGGTCAGTCAGCTCACCTTCTTCGATTACGTCATGGGTATAACCATCGGCTCCATAGCAGCGACCCTGTCAGTCGACCTGGAAAGCCGGGCCTGGCCACACTGGGTAGGTCTGGCAGTCTGGACGATCGCAGTATTGGCCATCCAAATAGCCAGCGCCAAATCCAATGTTGCCGCTAAAGTTTTCATGGGTGAACCGGTGGTTGTGATCAGTAAAGGAAAGCTGTTGGAAGATGCTATGGGCCGCATGCGCTATACGGCAGGTAATCTATTGGAACAATTGCGTAATCAGGGGATTTTTGACATAAGTACCGTGGAATTTGCCGTTATGGAGTCCGACGGTCAATTGTCAGTGCTGCTAAAACCGGAACACCGCCCAGCTACGGTTCAGGATCTGGCCCTGCAGCCTCAAAAGGGCGGAATGAGTGCTCAATTGATATATGACGGACAGGTAATACCAGAGAACCTGCAGGCAGCCGGCGTGGACGATGCTTGGCTGACCCGACAACTGCAGGAACAGGGCATCAATAATGCGGCCGAAGTTTTCCTGGCCTCCTATCACCCCGGCTCCCAAACGCTCTATATCGACCGCTATGAAGATGGTATCTCTACCACTACAAAGCACCCGTAATTATAAGGGGGTACAGTAATGCGCCAATTCTGGATGTATACTATTCCATTGCTTGTTTTGGCTGGCTTCATGTTGATGATGAACAGCGGAGATATCCTTAAAAAACCAATGACTACTCAGGATGATTTTCCCTATTATCTGCAGGAGGTGGAGCAAGCAGTAGAACGAGAAGATTGGGATGCTGCCCATTCTCATAGTGCCAACCTGAGTACCGCCTGGGAAAAGGTAAGCCCCCGTATTCAATTCAGCGTGGATAAGGATGAGATGAAAGCTATTGAGGTAGGCCTATCTCGTTTGCAAGCCTTCCTGCAGTCACAGGATCGCAGTCAAGCCTTAGCCACCGCCGCCGAGATCCGCGAGCACTGGGATCACCTGAATGAGTAAGGGCAAAACGACCTTTGTCTTCCTAATGCAAGAGGGGACGGGGCGACAGAGTCTTTGCCCCCTACATGGCGCGTTTAATAGCTTTGAGGACTAAATCCTTATCGGGATTATCTGCCATGGTAAAGCGGCCGATCCCTGTGGGGAGAATAAAGCGCAGACCTTGGTTACTGGCTTTCTTATCACCCAACATACCGTTATAAACCGCCTCAGGATCATATTGCGGCACCTGTATGGGCAGTTGCAAACCTTGTAAGAGCGCCTTGATGCGCGCTGTTTCTTTAGTAGATATCAATCCCAAGTCTTCAGCCATAAAGCAAGCTATCACTATTCCCATGGCTACGGCTTCACCGTGACGATACCGATGGTACTCGCCCAATTTTTCCAATGAGTGACCGAAGGTATGTCCGAGATTGAGTACGGCCCGCAAGCCGCTTTCTGTTTCATCCTGGGCTACAATATCACTTTTGATGCGACAGCATTCATAGACGATGTGTTGCAAACATGATTTGTGTCGCTGATTGATCTGCTCAATATGCGTTTCCAGGTAATCAAACAAAGCCTTGTCCCAAACTACACCATACTTGACTACTTCCCCCAGGCCACTGATATAATCCCGTCCCTCCAGAGTATCGAGAGTATTGAGGTCAGCCACTACCAGGCGAGGTTGATGAAAAGCGCCGATCATGTTTTTGCCCTGGGGATGGTTGACTCCTACCTTACCGCCGACACTGCTGTCCACCTGTGCCAGCAAAGTGGTAGGGATCTGGATGAAGGATATCCCCCGTTGATAAATAGCTGCCACAAATCCAGCCAGATCTCCAACTACTCCGCCACCTAAAGCCAATACCACACTACCGCGATCCAGCTGTAGATGTAGAGCCTGGTCAATGACCTGCATGGTTTCAGTCATGTTTTTATATTCTTCACCGTCGGGGATCAAGGCCTGGTGCACTTCCAGCCCTGCTGTAGCTAATGAATTGAGAACTACCTCTCCATAGAGTTGGAAAACCGTAGGGTTACTGACCACCAATACCCGGCTGTCAGTCAGTGCGGCGATCTTCTCACCACACTGAGCCAATAAACCAGTGCCAATATTGATCTGATAAGATCGCTCCCCCAGGGGAACCATTAACTCAAGGTAATCCATGTTTTACTCCTATCGTAAGGGCACGATGCAAGAGGGGACGGTTCTTTCTGTCATTTCATGATAACTATTCGCAAGTTAGGGGACGGTCCTTCCACTTGCGTTTTTGCGAAACTTGTTCTTGAGTTAGCTATACCAATTTGAAAACGCAAGTGGAAGGACCGTCCCCTGACTTGCGCGGATGCGCCAACTCCCTCTTGCATCGTCCCATTCCTACAACACCCCGTGTTCCTGTCTGAGTCGGTTGATGATATCATCTACTACACTGTCAATATTGCGTCCGCTGGTGTGGATCTTTATCTCCGCCTGGTCGTATAAGGGTTGGCGTTCTTCCAGCATGGCAATGATGTCATCAACGGTCAAGTTTTTCTTCAACAGGGGACGGGTTCCTCTTTTGCGACGGACTCTCTGGAAAATCTCCTCAGGATCAGCCACCAGGCAAACAATGGTTCCGTTACTTCTGAGCAGTTCCATGTTTTTTTGATCCAAAATGATGCCGCCCCCAGTAGCCACAACTAGATCGTTTTGAGCCGCGACTTTTTTAGCCATCAGCGTTTCTTCGGACCGAAAACGAACTTCTCCAAAACGTCGAAACAGCTCGCTGATGGTCATGCCGGTCAACTTCTCTATTTCACGATCCATGTCCACAAATTGACGATTCAACCGTTCGGCTACCTTGGTTCCTACTGAACTTTTTCCAGTACCCATAAACCCTGTTAAAATTATGTTTTTTCCCATTTCCACACCTTTTTCAAGTAGCTCCGGTATTCCCGGAAAGACGTCCCTATTTCATCCATATGATCACCGGCAAACTTTTCACAAAAAGCCTGGGCCAATCCATAAGCCATCATAGCTTCCCCAACCACTGATGCGGCCGGGACAGCACAGATATCCGAGCGTTCCACATCGGCTTTTTCTTCTTCCCAGGTGCTGGTATTCACGCTGGTCAGAGGTTTATATAACGTGGGGATTGGTTTCATGTAAGATCGGGTCAGTATGGTCTCACCGTTACTGATCCCTCCTTCCACTCCTCCGGCCCGATTGGTTCTGCGTTCAACACCAAATTGGTTTTGCCAGTAAATAGCATCATGTACTTGTGATCCGGGTAGGCGGGAATTGGCTATGCCGTCTCCGATCTCTACCGCCTTTATAGCCGGTATGCTCATCATTAAGGAGGCCAACCGTGCGTCCAGACGCAGCTCCCAGGCAGTATGACTTCCTAACCCAGGTAGCACCCCCAGTGCTCCGGTCTCAAACACTCCGCCCAGAGATTCACCCTCACTTCTGGCTTGATCGATCCTAGCCATCATCTGCTGTGCTGCTCCGCCGTCATAACAGCGTACCGGTGAATCCTCTATACACTGCTGCATTTCTTTCAGATTGTCTAGGTTGATACGGGCAGGTGCTGCTGCCACCCCACCGATTTCAAGTACCTGGCTGTAAATGTATATGTCAAAGCTCTGCAGGAATTTCTTAAAAAATGCTCCGGCTGCCACCCGAGTCGCTGTTTCTCGCGCGCTAGCGCGTTCCAAAACATTGCGTAAGTCCTGATGGTGGTATTTCATGCCTCCGGCTAAGTCGGCATGTCCAGGACGAGGTCTGGCTACCACACGCTGATCGATCTTTGTGCATGATCCAGTTCCCATGATGTCAGACCAGTTCTCATGGTCACGGTTCCAGATCACAAAACTAATAGGACTACCCAGGGTCATTTCGTTACGAACTCCGGAAAGTATTACTGCCTCATCTTGCTCTATTTGCATACGGCCACCGCGACCATAACCCTGTTGGCGCCTGCTCAGATCACGATTGATATCTGCAGCAGTAATATGCAGCCCAGCAGGCATTCCTTCAATTACACCTACCAGCCCTGGCCCATGTGATTCTCCTGCCGTTAAGAAACGCAGCATTTAATATCCCTACTTTTTCTTAATATACCCGCCCCGAAAATGTTTAGGTTCCATCAGAACCACAAAGGCATTGGGATCCTGTTCGTAGATATGGTTAGACACCGCTTTGATCATATTGCGTTTTACTACCATATGCAAAACGGTTTTCGGGCCGGATTTGCCTGTGGCTTCCCAGCAGGTCACCGGATAACCAGCTTCGCGCAAGATCGTCACCAGATCGCAATGATCCCGGTCTATTATAACCTGCAGACCCCGATAGCCCAGAGCTAGCTTCTCTTCGATAACGCTGCCCACCAGAACTCCCAGAGAAAAACCGGTACAAAATATGATCAGTTTTACCGGATCATCCAGCGACCCTACCACTAAACCCAGTGCCACGGTATATACCATGATCTCAAAAAAACCAATGATAGCTGCCGGTACCTTGTCACCCCGAATAACCAGGATCATGCGGATGGTTCCCAGGGATACATCTAGTATGCGAGCGAAAAAGATAAATAATAACTCCATTATAAACATAAAGACATCTGCTCCTTACTAC
>DBRE01000114.1:15478-19207 GCA_002305535.1 Syntrophomonas sp. UBA1376 | reverse complement strand
TACATAGCCGTAATCCGGTAGGTTGTAAAGACTCTCGGAGGCGAATTTATCGGGATAGAAAACCCGATAAACTTCCTCTTCAGATTTGTCTTTGATGTCCTCATAAGTTATTCCTAGTTGGTCAGCAATCCTGTAGACATCAATTACTGAATGGTGCGAAATCTTTCTGGTTCTACAGATTTCGCGCTGGGAAATCTGGGCTGCACGCAGTTCTAAAATCAGCTTCACTTTGATTTTTATGGCCATATACTGGCCTCCCTTCTGTAGAATAATTGAGATTTTTACCTCAAAATCATTCTACAGCCAGTGCTGCTCACGTGCGAATCAGTGCTGCCCTTCCGTGAATTGCTTCCCAAAATCAAAGTGCTGCTATTCTGTGAACTGGTGCTGCTCACACTTGTACCGATGCTGCTCTGACAGAGAAATAACCANNATCGGCATTTCTCCATTGTATAAATCAATGTAATGCTTTACGAAAGCCGTCCCTTTCTGCCTTTCTTTCTCACGCTCAAATTCTGCAACAAAGGTCTCGTGTCGTATTTTATCCTTAAATAGACTGGTATCAAGGTATGACATAGGGTCATGTTCCATCGCTAAATAATATGCTATTTTTGTCCGGAACTTGATTTCAATGATTTCAATGGCAGACACTAAAACATGGCGTAGTTTGGTATCAAATTCATAAAGTTGGTATATTTGCTCAAACGTGGTCCCTTCGAAAAAGATGTCATCTTTCCGGAGCCCCAAGGAATAAGCACTTAATCTATAATAATTAACAGCGCTTAAGATTTTTATAGCTTTAGTAGTGTCATTAACAATTAAACCGCGTGATTTAAGCAACTCTACCTGGGCGGCCAATGATAATGCGGGTTTCGGAGGTTTACAACTCACGATATTTGCCTCCAAATAAAACGTCCCGCCGTGGGTCACGTCACCGACAAAATTGCCGGGAGAGGTGTGGCGGGTTCTGTTAATGATAGTCTAACTCAATGTAACAATGGACGTCCAATATAGGTGAATCACATAAAATCAAGCTTGTTAAATCTTTTCAACAAAAATTAGAGCAATTTGAAGCAATATCACAAAATACAGTTAAATTTAATAAAATATTTATTGTATTAAACACTCAACAGCCTCCCTAACCCACTTAACATCAAATTAAGGAAGTAAAAGGGCTTTCAAAATCAAATTCGCGGTAAATTTGCGGGATAAACTATTTTGGTACTCAGTGAACCTCTTCAAATAGGGTTTCATGGTTAGAATATCCTGGACTTCAAATCCGGCCGAGCGGTAGTGATCCTGCCGTTGGTGTGTTCGATTCGCACACGCCTCCGCCTTATTTGCCTTGGCCGAGCTTCCGCATAATTCCTCTTGTCGGGACGAACGGGGCCCTGTTATACTAAAGACAAGAACAAAGCCTGCAAGGATCGCAACAGGGTTGTATTTTTAACCACAAATGAAACCAGGGAGTTTTGGTCTGACTTGGGATGTCAAGCCTGACATAAGGACAGGTAGGCAGAAGCAGTTAGCCGAACACCCACCTTAAGAGGAAGTGGGTTTCAAAAGAAACCATGAACGACTGCGCGGGATAAAAAGCGCCTTTGAGCTTAGCTCAAAGGCGCTTCATTTTTTAGTAACCCAAGATAACTAATTGGTAAACCACTGAGTTACATACAGATAATTTCCTTCCTGATAAAAACCTAGGCCCACCTTATGATAAGAGCTTCCCAGGATGTTTTGGCGATGGCCGGTGGAGTTCATGAAAGCATTATGAGCTCCTTTAACACTGGTGTTTTTGGCAATATTTTCGGCAGCTGACCGGTAGCTTATACCCAGATTTTTCATCATAGCAAAGGGACTTCCATAGGTGGGGGAAGTGTGGCTGAAATAATTATTTTCTGCCATGTCCTTTGATTTCAGATGGGCTCCATTACACAAAGCGGTGTCCAGAGTGAGCGGAGCCAGGTTGTTGTCGGCCCGAGCGGCATTGATATAACCCAGCATTTCGGTCTGCATAGCTGAGAAATTATCTGCAGGTGCTGGATCTGGTTTTGGAGTAGGTACCGGGGCGGGAGTCTCCGGTTTGGGCTGTGGATTCGGCGCAGGCTTAGGTTGTCCCGGTGTGGGGTTTGGCACTGGCGCCGGGGCTGGACTCGGTACTGGTTTAGGTTGACAGCCGTTGTTATCGGGTTTGGAAATCCGATAAACACGAACTTGCGGAGATTTGCTGGGATAATAGGTTTTGCCTTTGACTATTTTGCTAACCAGATAATCGGGAAGCAATTCTCCATCACTGCTGCCTGACAGCGAGACATACTGCTTGACCGAAATGATCGGCGCAGCTTCAGCTGTTTCCATGCTGCCAAAGCTATGTAATGGGGAGCAGATGAGTGCGACTGCAAGGACAATTTTTAGTAGCTTTTTCATTGTATCTACCTCCTTGCTCCTATATTAACTAGATTTATCCATTCTAACTAGGGACAAATATTACCAGTTGTCCCTAGGATACTACTTAAAGATCCTACATGAGAGTCGTGCCGAATGGACTTTCTTGAATAATGACGGTAGCTCTAAAAAGGCCATCCTGAGCGGTAGCGTAGGGGAGGTATGCGTTTGCAGGACTCTTCGCTTTCGCTTAGAGTGACCAGATTTAAGGGTTTGTAAAATGGGGCAAAATCCTCATATAAGTCGAAAAAAGGATGTCTACCCAACATCCTTAAACATAGTTTTAACAAATTAATCTTGCTTTCATTATTTCCCGGGAAATATCTACAAAATGATCAATGGCGGCTGGGAAGCTTAAAGATGCGTTCCTTGGCAAGGTAGCGCCCTGCCACCAGCAGAACAATGATGGCAGCTATGATAAGCAGGGTCAACTTTATGTCTTGAGCCTTAAAAAGAGCCAGGCCTAATCCGGTGTATAGTACGGCGGAAGGAATCTTGCCGATGGCGGAGGAAAAGAAAAAATTCCAGAAGGATACTCCTCCAACGGCGGCAATGGCATTGATGAAGGGAGTGGGGATCACCGGGACTATACGCGCCACCACAATTCCCCAGAAGGCCAAATAACCGTTGGTGCGGTTAATATCATATCCGAAACGTATCTTAAGTTTGCGTTCCGCCCATTCAGCTCCCAACAGTCGGAAAACCCAATAGGCAATAGTAGCTCCTGCCAGAGCACCCGACCAGGACAATAAGAAGCCCATCTTGAAACCAAATAGAAGTCCGCCGGCGGCAGCCAGAATTATATAAGGAAAAACAGGTAAAGCCGCCTGAACCACAAATAGGCCAAAGGCCACCATGGGTGCCATTACGCCAAAGGTACGGACATAGGCAATAACCGCATCTATACTGCTTAGTTCAGCAAAATCCACTGATCTACACCTCTTCTATAATTTACTATGAGGAAGAACGATATACAATACCGATGTAAATGTTTACCTGTTGAATATATTAATGATTAAGCAGGGCAAGAATCAATAGGTGGTCTGCTTTTTTGTAATACCCTATCTTTGTCGATAGCCAGGACTTATAATATGAGTAAATCAAATGTCATTTCCGGGGGTTTGTGAGGGAGCAGAGCATGGTGCTGCTCCCTCAATATATTTTGTACTATGAATATCACTAAGTATGAGCTGCTGAGCGGTATGCTATAATATGGATGTTACCTTAAGGGCAGGTGATTCTATGCAGGCCAACCTAGTTGATCTTATCATATTGGTACTGCTG
>DBRE01000114.1:13095-15369 GCA_002305535.1 Syntrophomonas sp. UBA1376 | reverse complement strand
CCCACTCCGGCTGATTTTCTGGCTCAGTTTATGCTAGTTCTAGCTTGCTTTTGTTTAATAACCTTTGCGGGAGCACGGCTGTTACAAGCATTATTTGGTGCCTTTCATGCCTTGGTTTCCTGGGGCATCTTAGGCTGGCTGAACTCTGGGCTGGGGCTAGCCTTGGTAGTGGTAAAAAACCTACTGATCATAACTGTTCTCCTGGGCCTGATCCAACCAGCTATCAAACTGGCGGCCAGCTTGGGTTATGCTAGCGCTCAAGTGGTGCAGGAAGCGTTAGCCGCTTCCTATCTGGTACCCCAGCTTTTGTATATCTTTATGATGCTTAAAGACCTGCTGGGGTTAGGTGCAGGTGTATAGACCTGGAAAGGGTCAGAGAAAACTAGACTAAATTGATTAAAGGAGGGCTAACTGTGAGCGAAATGGGAGAAGAACTGAAAAGAAATGCCTGGATGCAAATGAATGAAGAAGAGGTTCAAGCCGCTTACCTTTTTGCCGATAGCTATATCGATTTTCTCGACCGAGCTAAAACCGAACGCGAGGCGGTGGATTATATACGCCACCTGTCCCAGGAGCATGGATTTACCGCCCTGGATCAGGCTGACACCATTAAACCCGGCGACAAGTTATATTTTGAAGCTAAAGGTAAAGTCTGCGCGCTGATTATCGTTGGCCAGCAGGATTTACAGCAAGGGATTAACCTAGTGGCATCCCATATTGATACGCCCCGGCTTGATCTGAAACCCCGACCCTTGTATGAAGCCGAGGGACTTAGTTTACTGAAAACTCACTATTATGGAGGTATCAAGAAATATCAGTGGTTGGCTATACCTTTAGCACTGCATGGTGTCATCGTGAAAAAAGATGGCAGCCAGGTACAAGTTCAGCTGGGTGAAGACGAAAACGATCTGGTATTCACTATTGCCGACCTGTTGCCCCATCTAGCCAAAGAACAGATGGAACAGAAAATGGTGGATGCGATCAAAGGGGAAAGCCTCAATGCCCTTATCGGCAGTCGTCCTGAAATCAATGGCGGCAAAGACCCGGTCAAGAGCGCCGTAATGAAACTTTTGGAACAGCACTATGGTATTGAGGAAGATGACTTTACTTCGGCAGAATTGCAGTTTGTACCCGCTTTCAAAGCACGTCATGTGGGCCTGGATCGCAGCATGGTAGGGGGATTTGGTCAGGATGACCGGATATGCGCCTATACCTCCCTCAAGGCGATACTGGATACGTCTGTCCCTCAACGTACAGCGGTGTGTCTGTTTGCTGACAAAGAGGAAATCGGCAGCAGTGGCAATACCGGCCTGCAGTCTCTGATAGTTGAGCTGTTGGTAGCAGAGTTGATGCAAAAAGCTGGCTGTGGTGATTATTATGCGGTAAGGAAAGCCCTGGCTGATTCCTACTGTCTATCGGCTGATGTCAACGGGGCAGTTGACCCCAACTACCTTGATGTTTTCGAAAAAATGAATAACAGTTACCTGGGACGAGGTGTGGTTCTGACCAAATATACCGGATCAAGAGGTAAATATGATTCCAATGATGCCAACCCAGAATTCGTTGGTAAGATACGGCGGCTTTTTGACGAAAATCGGGTCGTCTGGCAGGTTGGGGAGTTGGGCAAAGTTGATGCCGGTGGAGGCGGTACAGTAGCACAATATGTGGCCCGCTACGGTATGGAAGTAGTTGATTGCGGCCCGGCTATCTTGGGTATGCATTCACCCTTTGAAATATCCAGCAAAGCCGATATTTATATGACCTACCAGGCCTACCAGGCGTTTTTAAGTTCCTTCGCCGATTAAAAACTATGCTTTGCGGTGTACAGTTGTGTGGGCCTGCAATTATTGCCAGCAAGGCTGGCCACGATAAACGAAAACTTAAGCCTGTCATTGCACCCTAACGGGCACTACTTATAATAGTCCCTACGGGAAAAGGAATTAGGTTGCGAGCGTAGCGCAGCAATCTCAAAGCTCAAACCGTAAATAACGGCAGAGATCGCCACGTCGCTTCGCTCCTCGCGATGACACCGTGGGGGCTATTTTCACAACAATGACAATGAAGCAGTCGCTACAGAACCGTAACCTATTTTATAACAGAAAGGAGGATGAGGAGAGTGGATAAGGTACGCCTGACCCAAATGGTTCGAGCGGCCGGATGAGCGGCTAAGATGGGTCCGGGGACCCTGGAAAATCTTCTTAGTGATGTTGTTTTTCCTCATCATCCTGATTTGCTGGTGGGCACTCAGAATCGTGATGATGCGGGAGTATTTCG
>DBRE01000114.1:6140-13033 GCA_002305535.1 Syntrophomonas sp. UBA1376 | reverse complement strand
TACCCGGAATGTGAAGACATGCAGGTTTTGCGGGATATACTGGCTGGAGGATTATCCAAGATAGAAGAGGCTGGTGCCCTATTGGTGGGTGGGCATACGGTTGATGACCAGGAGCCCAAGTATGGTTTATCGGTTACTGGTATAGTGCATCCGGAACGAGTGATCAGTAACGGGGGTGCCCAGGCTGGAGATGTTTTGATTCTGACCAAGCCCATTGGCAACGGTATCATAGCCACTGCTATTAAAGCCGAGCTAGCCTCTCAGGCAGCTTATGACGATGCCACTGCTTGGATGACGACCCTGAATAGAGCGGCCAGTGAAGCCATGCAGGAAATTGGTGTCCATGCCGCCACCGACATAACCGGGTTTGCCTTGATGGGGCACCTGCAGGAAATGGCTACCGCTGGTGGTGTTGAAGTAGAACTGTGGGCCGAAAATGTCCCGGTGATGACGGAAGTCTTAGATTATGCGGCCATGGGCCTGGTGCCGGGGGGAGCCTATTCCAATCGAGACTATTTAGTGGGCAAGGTTGTATACGAAGAGGAAATTGAAGCATCGTTAAATGATGTGCTGTTTAGTCCGGAAACCGCTGGAGGATTATTGATAGCGGTAGAAGAATCCCGGGCCGCTGCTCTTCAGCAGGCCTTGCAGGAGCGAAAGGTTCCGGCAGCTTTAGTAGGAAGAGTACGCACAGGGAGCGTCCGGCAGGCAGGCCGGATCTATGTGCGCCGTAAATGATAGCAAGCCAACCACACTGCGGATCTATAAGCCTGGCAACTGATAGGAATTCGACCAAAGAATGGGGAGGGGGACTCCATGGAGCGCAAGAGTTTTGATCTGGGTGACATAGTACGCATGAAAAAAAAGCATCCCTGCGGCAGCTTTAACTGGGAAGTGACCCGCATGGGCGCTGATATCAAAATCCGTTGTCAGGGTTGCGGACGCCTGGTCATGCTGCCTCGCTCCGAGTTTGAGCGGCGCATGATAAAGGTAGTGGAAAAAGCGGATCCATCCTGACAACACTCCTTCCCGGTAGTGCATATAATAGTATAATCACCACCGGGAGGAGGAGATGTCAAGTGACCCTAAAACTAGTACACAAAACAGAGTTCCAGCCCGGCGATTTGGTAACAGTGACCAACCTGCCGCAGCACTGGCGCTTTTGTATAATTGGCTTTAGGAACAAAGAGCAAGAAGAACCATTGGCCATCCTCAAAGCTCTGTTTAATGATACCTTCATTATTGAGAAACCCTGTTCTGAATTGAAGAGCTTGCTCATCAAAGGTTTGCTTTGACAAACCGCTTAAGCCAGGGGAAGATGCAAGAGGGATGGTTGTAAATGTCATCCTGAGGGAGAGGAACGACCGAAGGATCTTTCCCCCNNCCCGTACCTCAGCTTGCGTGTGCAATTGTAATTTCCAGTTGCGCCCACTTAGAATTATGGTTATAATTTATGGCAGTCCCTGCTCCGATATCAAATCGGAGCCGGCCCTTTTTGGGTTAGTCCATAGGGAGGAGGTGTCACCATGCGTGCATACGAAATAATGTTCGTTCTCAAGCCCGATCTTGATGAGGAAACCGTCACCGAAGTTAAAGAGCGATTACAAAAAACCCTAACAGATTTTGGTGGTGAGTTTTTGGAAGAGGTTAGCGGCTGGGGCAAAAAACGCCTTGCCTATAGCATCGAAGACTATACGGAAGGTGTTTATTATTTGTGGAACTTTAACGGTACGCCAGAAACGGTCAATGAATTGGATCGTATCATCAAAATATCGGATCGTTTTCTGCGTCATTTGATCATCCGTAAGGATGAAGACTAGGTTTTGACCTGGGGAGGAAAGAGCTATGCTGAATAAAGTGGTATTGATCGGACGTTTGACCCGCGACCCTGAACTTCGCTATACTACCAACGGCACGGCAGTATGTCGCTTTAGCCTGGCAGTTAATCGCCGTTACAACCGGGAACAAGTCGATTTTATCGATGTTGTTGCCTGGAGAGGACTGGCTGAGAACTGTGCCAACTATCTGGGAAAAGGTCGCTTGGCAGCGGTGGATGGCAGTATCCAGGTGCGTTCCTACGAAGGACAGGATGGGCAAAAGCGTAAAGTAACCGAAGTGGTTGCCGATGATGTACGCTTTCTGGATCGAGGTGGGACAGGCGGTTCAGAAGCCAAAGCATCTTTCCCCAACAAACCTCAAAAAGACCAGTGGGATGATCTCGGAACCGAGGTCACCATGAATGATATCGACTTCGTGGATAGCACGGAGGATGATGAGATTCCTTTTTAAGGAGGGATAATGAATGATCAGAAAAGAGCGCCGCAAAAAGAGACGGCAGTGTAATTTTTGCGCAGATAAGATCGAGCACATAGATTACAAAGAAATCCCGCGGCTGAGACGCTACATTACTGAGCGGGGCAAGATCCTTCCCCGGAGGATCACGGGCAACTGTGCCCACCATCAGCGTCAGCTGACTACCGCCATCAAGCGGGCCCGGGTGATAGCCCTTCTCCCCTACACTAGCGAATAATATGAAAGCCCCCGATTTCGGGGGCTTTGCCATTTATAGCCTGAACCAACCCCCTTTGGTTAGAGCAGGAAAAAAGCGAAGCTGCGCAGAACTCATAACTAGGGGAGGTGTATGATTTGGCCAGTAAAAGTAGGGAAATAGATGTTGCCAAGAACCTAAAAACAATAGAGTGGCTCAAAGCCGAAATGGTGGATTCGGTAGGTGCTTTGTTCAAAGCTATGCTAAAGACAGGTAATGATACTGCCGCCGATGCTTTGGCCGCTATCATAGTGGTGTCATATCTGCTGGGTAAGCGAGTGGGAGTTAGTTTTTCTACGGTTGACAATAAAGTAAAAGCCCAACTTACTACAAATATTAATGATGGGCACGAGGTAGAACGATGGTATGGAGACCTGTCTGAATTGCTGCATTATCTAGAGAACAAAAAGAGGTGATCCTTTGCCACTATTTGTAAAGATCGTCCTGGGGACATCATCGTTGGCCGTGCTGATGGCGTTGCTGCCGTTTTTGACCGTTGTTGTAGCGATATTGTGGGGATGCAGTCTGCTGTTATCAGCCCTATACTTGGATCAAAAAAGGCTGATCACCGTAATTATCATTAATATAATAATAGTACTCTCCCTGAGTGGCCTGGAAGAAACCTTATTCTTGCTAGCCTTTTTCATCATACCGGCTGTGGTGATAAGCTTAGGGGCGCAACAAGACCGAGATTATTACCAGTTGCAGCGCGGGGGAGTCACTGTTGCGGTTATAGCCATCAGCCTCCTGCTGGGTGGACTGTACTTCAGCACCGGTGATATGGGTATGGCGCAGTTGGAACAAGAAATAGCTGCGCAGGTAGAAGAAATCGTAGAATACTATGATGATGTTGGACTGATGAATATATATGAAGAACAGGGAATTTCTGCGCAGGAATTAAAAGAAGCCCTGGTGTCCTTTATGGGTGCGGCAGTTCGCCATTTACCCGCTTTTTACTATCTTCAGGCTATAATGGCAGTATTTTTCATGCTCTTTTTGGCCTCTTTTCGGTGCCAAAAACGCAACCTGAACCGTCTAATAAGAAAACCCTTTGATCAGGAGATCATGCCCTGGCAGATGGCATGGGTGGTCATCCTCGGTTTGGCTCTGTGGTTATGGGGGCGCGATCAGTTGTCAACGATCTACTACATAGGATCGAATATACTGCTGCTCACAGTACCCATAGGTCTGTATTACGGACTGGCTGCCGTAGTTTATAGAATAAGGCAGTATAAGCAGAGAACCCGCCGAATTATGGTGATCGTATTGGCCGTCTTGTCACTGCTGTTCACTGCTTCGGCAATCATTTTCTTTACGGTAATCGGGTTGTTTGATTCATTGCTGGACTACCGAAGATTGCGAACGAAGGAGGAATAAAAATGAAAGTAATTTTTCTTCAGGATGTTAAAGGCCAGGGCCAAGCAGGTGAAGTAAAAGATGTTTCCGATGGCTATGCGCGTAACTTCTTGATACCCAAAGGTTGGGCAGTAGAAGCTACCAAGACTCGGTTGAAGGAGATCCAGGAAAGACAGGAGAAACAGCGCAAAACTCAGGAAAAAGAAAAAGCTGAGGCAGCTAAGTTACAGCAAATTCTAGAGGGGCAATCGATAACCATAAAAGCCCGCACCGGCGGCTCGGATAAACTGTTTGGGGCAGTCACGGCCAAGGAAATCGCCGACACTATTCAGGAGCGGTTTAAGGTAAATATTGACCGCAAGAAGATCGAATTGACTGAGCCCATTAAACACGTGGGTGAATTCCCGGTAAAAATTAAGATTTATCCCTCTATTCAAGCTGAAATCAAGGTTATAGTCACCGCAACAGATTAACTCTAGGAGGATATGTCGTGCAGTATGAGATTAGGAAGAGGAGAAAGAAGGGGCAGCACCAAAAAACATCTCAAATACACTGGAAAATAGAATCTTTGTATAAGAGCCTGGATGAGCTTTACGGCACCCAGGGGCTAATACTCAGAGCTAGCAGACTGGATGCCATTGACCTGATGAGCTCCCAAAATCCCCATGATCGTATTCTGGCATTGAAACGGATATTGTGGGAGGATCCGACCTTTTCGGAGGCAACAGCCGATGAGGATCTGGGGGATGCTCTGATGGAAATAGAAGACCGAATTGTGGAAAAGCTAGCCCGCAAGGCGGTCGAAGAGGACTTACAACAACGCATCCAGGACAAAATGAATGAAAAGTATAATGACTATTTGCGAGATATTCAGGCTCAGGTGTTAAAAGAGCAGAATAGCAGCCGTGAAAATGCCCAGACTCTTAAAAAATACGGCCAGCTGGAAATAATGGAACATACCAGCCTGAATCGGTCAGCTCTGGAAATCCTTCGTCCCTCTTCCCTGGATGAAATCGTCGGTCAGGAAAAGGCCATTCGCTCGCTGGTTTCCAAGTTGAATACCCCCTATCCCCAGCACATTCTTCTTTATGGCCCCCCCGGAGTGGGCAAAACCACCTGTGCCCGCCTGGCATTGGAAATAATCCGGGGACGGCAACAAAACCCTTTCGGAGAGAATGCCCCTTTTGTAGAAGTGGACGGAACCACCCTGCGCTGGGATCCGCGTGAATCAACCAATCCCTTGCTGGGATCAGTTCATGACCCGATTTATCAGGGAGCCCGCCGGGAATTAGCTGAAGACGGCATCCCGGAACCCAAACTGGGTCTTGTATCGGAGGCTCACGGGGGGATTCTATTCATAGATGAGATCGGGGAAATGGATCAACTCCTGCAGAATAAACTTCTCAAAGTTATGGAGGACAAACGAGTCTATTTTGAGTCTTCCTATTATGATCCCCATGATGAGCGCATACCCCGCTACATAAAGAGAATATTTGAGGACGGCGTTCCCGCCGACTTCGTGCTAATAGCTGCTACTACCCGCAGCAAGGAAGAGATCAGTCCCGCTTTTCGTTCTCGCTGTATGGAGATATTTTTTGAACCCTTGAACGCTGAACAGATTGAGACCATTGTGGAGATGTCGGCTAGGAAACTGCAGATCGAAATTGAACCAGGAGTGGCCCAGGCCATCGGCAACTATACCAATGACGGGCGTGGTGCTAACAAAGTTCTGGTAGATGCCTATGCCCTGGCCTTAAATGAAGAGCCCAACAAAAACCATCCTCTGGTAGTGACCTGTAACCATATTTACCAGGCTATTCAGAGCAGCCGCCTTACCCAGCCGGTATATGCTCGGGCGGGCCATAAACCGGAAATCGGCCGCGTTTTTGGCCTGGGGGTCTATGGTTACCAGGGGGGATTGATCGAGCTGGAGGCGGTGGCTTTTCCAGCCGAGACAGCTGGACAGGGCACTATTCGCTTTAACGATGCAGCCGGGTCGATGGCTCGGGACTCTGTCTTCAACGCTGCCTCGGTGCTGCGCCAGGCCACCGGGAAAAACCTTAAGGATTATGATCTGCATATCAATGTAGTGGGAGGCGGGAAAGTGGATGGGCCTTCGGCTGGAGTAGCCATTTATCTGGCGATTTTGTCAGCCATTGAACAAAAGCTGGCTTGTCAGGATGTGGCTGTTTCTGGGGAATTATCCATTCGAGGACAGGTCAAAGCCGTGGGCGGATTAAGTGAAAAACTCCATGGAGCCAGACAAGCCGGGATTCGCAAGGTCCTGATCCCCGCTGAAAACATAGGAGATGTGCCCCTGCAGATGGATGGACTGGAAATCATACCGATAAAGGACATACAGGACGCAATAACCCACGTTTTTATCGGCTAACTTACCTAGCAATTAATACCGGGGGGCGACCTCCGGTTTTTAGTATGCCATGCCCAGGAGTGGCCAATGTTGACACTCCAGGGTGCTTCTGCTAAGATGAGTTTGCGGAAAAACGCTTTAGCAGCCTAAAATGGCGCAATATGACCTGGGGGTGGACAAATGTCTGCTGTAGTGCTGGTCGGAGCCCAGTGGGGCGATGAAGGTAAAGGTAAAATTACGGATTTTTTGGCCGAAAGGGCTGACTGTGTGGTTCGCTACCAGGGAGGAAGCAATGCCGGCCATACGGTGGAAGTACACCATGAAAAGTTTATGTTGCATTTGATCCCTTCCGGGATTCTATATCCAAACACTCTCTGTGTAGTTGGCAACGGAGTAGTGGTTGATATGCAAAAGCTGATCGAGGAAATCAAAGGACTGCAGGAGCGGGGGATCGATACCAGCAATTTGCGTATCAGCCAAAGAGCACCGCTGGTATTGCCCTATCATAAAAAAATAGATGAAATCGAAGATCGCAAAAACTGTATCGGCACCACTAAGCGAGGCATTGGCCCGGCTTATGCGGATAAGATCAACCGAACCGGATTTCGCATTGGGGAT
>DBRE01000114.1:0-6125 GCA_002305535.1 Syntrophomonas sp. UBA1376 | reverse complement strand
ATAAAGAATTATTGGATCAGATGTATAGCCAAATTGAGTTCCTGAAGCCCTACCTGGCCGACACATCCTTCTTAGTGCATACTGCCATTAAGGAAGGCAAGAAGGTATTGTTCGAAGGAGCTCAGGGAACATTGCTGGATATTGACCACGGAACTTATCCTTATGTTACTTCCTCACACCCTACCGCCGGAGGTGCCTGTGTGGGAACTGGGATCGGCCCTACTCACATTCACCGGGTCATAGGTGTAGTCAAGGCTTATACCACCCGAGTGGGAGAAGGTCCCTTCCCCAGCGAACTGTGCGATGAATTAGGCGAGACCCTACGACAAAAAGGAGCCGAGTTTGGTACCACTACCGGCCGACCACGCCGCTGTGGCTGGCTAGATGCAGTGATCCTGCGCTATGCGGCCCGCATCAATGGGTTGACCGATTTGGCCATAACCAAGCTGGACGTCCTGGACAGCTTCGAAACCATAAAAATCTGCGTAGCTTACCGCTATCAAGGTCAGCTTCTGCAGGAGTTCCCGGAGAATCTGGCTATCCTGGAAAAGTGCGAACCAGAATATATTGAAATGCCCGGCTGGCAGCAAGATCTGAGCGATGTAACCTCTTATGATGAACTGCCGCCCAATGCCCAAGCCTATATCAACAAGATGGAGGAACTGGCCGGGGTTAAACAAGCCCTGGTAGCAGTTGGCCCCAAACGCAGCCAGACCATTGTGAGCCGCCAGATGTTCGATTGATGACTTTTGGGTTTTTTTGAAACGCAAACAATGAAATGATATAATTTAAGAACTGAAAAGGGCGCATAACTCAGCGGGAGAGTGCTACCTTCACACGGTAGAAGTCGCAGGTTCGAAACCTGCTGCGCCCACCATANNAGAATTAGCGAGGGTTTTAAGCCCTCGCTTTTTTAATTGGCAAAGCCCATTTTGACAGTTGCCAATGAAATTGCCAACAAGGAAGATAAGAATAAAGGCTATTACTTTATAAATGGAACTAGTATGTTTTTTGCGTAGATATTTACAGGTGATCATCAATAACTCCAGAACATTACTTTTCAACGCAAAAGCGTCGTTTATCTTGTGTACTACGTCATGCGATACTTCAGTGTCCGGATCATCCTAGCCTAATGTAATAGACTTTGGGATGCCCTGCCATATCTGCTACAATTCCTACATCATACATCAACACCTGGTTTAGAGTTTGTGACACACTCCCAACTCTCCATTAATGCCCCCCAGTAGTTTAGTTGCCTGACCAGTTTTAACATCTTTTTAATGGTTTCACTCCCTCAAGCTTGAGAAAGGCTGGCGGGTTGCTGGTCAGTTCCTGGATAAATAGGGTGGTATCAGCGCCGGTTAGCATATTCTTTAAGCTAATTGATCCAGTTTCCACCTCCTGACTTCCCAAGACTATGACATAAGGGATCAAATTTTTATTGGCATAATCCAAAGATCTCTTTAGCTTGCGCTCTTTCATCTCAACCAAGACTCGAACTTGTTTCTCCCGCAATGCCTGAGCCAGTTTCAAGGCTTCCACTCCGGTATCCAAAGGGATAATGAACACGTCTATATTTGTCTGCCCTGCTGCTCCCTGTTCCAGCAAAGCCTGAAAAATAACATCCAACCCAAAGGACATACCCACTGCCGGATAATCTGTCTCATCACCCAGGAAATTATCTATGATGCGGTCATAGCGCCCGCCGCTGGCAATGCTGGAGGTTATGCTGCTGTTTTTCAGGAAAACTTCGAAAACCGTCCCGGTGTAGATATCCAGTCCCCGGGCTAAAGCCGGGTTAAATAGAGTGTTCTCCTCAATGCCCAGGGATTTCAGGTAACTTTGCAGTTCCTGTAGCTCTTCGCTCCCCGTTATCTCTACTCTGTTATCCAGGGCAACCTGATTGAGTCGGGCAAAAATGCTTTCTATCACTGGGTAAGTAAAACCCTTTTGGTTTAGTTCTTCTGCCACTGCTGTTTGTCCGATTTTGTCCAGTTTATCCAAACTCAGAATAACCTCGGAATAGCAGTCTGCTTGAATGCCGGCTTCTTTCAAGATGTTCTCCAGAAGCTGGCGGTGGTTGTAGTTGATAACCACTTCCAAATCAAGACGCTGAAAGAGATCAACTGCCATAGCCATCAATTCAGCCTCTGCCAAAATGGATTTAACCCCCACCATATCCACATCACATTGGGTGAATTCTCGAAGGCGGCCTGCCTTGACTGGGCCATCACGAAATACTTTGCCTATTTCATAGCGGCGATAAAAAGGTGATAATTGCGGGTTGGCTCCTACCAGGCGGGCAAAGGGAATGGTAAGGTCATAGCGTAAAGCCAGCTGCCTCTCGCCCTGATCGCTTAGCCGGTACACTTCTTTCAGGATCTCTGCCCCACCAGCATACTTCTGGGCCAGAGTTTCATAATAGTTTAATACCGGGGTTTCCGCTTCTTCGTAACCATATTGTTCGAATACTGTTTCCAGGGTTTGGCGGACAAATTTGCGTAGTTGCTGCTCCTGACCATAATAATCCCTGGTTCCGCGGGGATTCCTCAATTGTTCTGCCATTAAAAACACCTCCAGAAAAATAGAAGGGCTACCAGGAAAATACCTCGCAGCCCTATATAAACCAATACAGGGCACAAGCTATACCTGTGCCCCGTCTAAAACCAGCCCAAGCATAGCTCTAAATATGATGATGCAGATGTATAAAAGTTTTGGTAGTCATAGTGTTAAGCCTTTCGGTGGTTTTTAATAATTTAACATATGTGCTGGGAAAAGTTAAGCTATCTTAGCCCATAGAGGATTTGTCCCCACTAACTATGGGCTTTGATATTGGTTGTAAACAAGAAGAGAGTTTATAAGACAGTTAGGTTTGAATCCTGTTGCGCCCACCATAGAAAGAAATAGCGAGGTTACAAGCCCTCGCTATTTGCTATTAAATACTTTATTATATAGTTCTCACTTTTCAAATGTCAAAAAGAGAAATGGTCCTTACTAAATTCGCTGTTTTTAGAAGCCTGATGCTTATAGAAACACTGCCTATTTAAATTCTTCCAATGCCTATTCATCCATAAAATGCCAACTCCCCCATGCTCACTTTTTCGCAAAATTGCTGCTTTGACGGATGATAATCTGGTGTCTACAATTTTAGGAGTAAATCGGTTCTTGGGTATGAGCGGGGAAAACTTGATTGTAAGTCTTAGTATTTGAGGAATTTCCGGGCGGCAGTGGATGATTAAGAAACATGAAGACTAATGACGTGTTTTGTAAGCATTGAATTACCATAAATATAACATTCAAATAGATGGGGGAGTAGAAGACCTATAGTTTTGATATCGAAATGACCAGGGAAGCATTACAAAAGGCCAATAAGATGGCAGAAATACTATACTCTCGTTATGGGGCAAAGAGCGTCTATCTATACGGTTCTCTGGCCTGGGGGTGGTTCGGTGCTGGCTCGGACATAGATCTTATGGTAGTGGAGTTAGATGGAGACTACTTTGAAGCATATGGAGAACTGGAGGAAATCGCCCGACCTACTGACTTTGACCTGGTTCGCGAGAAGGATGCATGGCCTTCACTGAGAGATAAAGTACTTAGACGTGGCATAGTGCTTCCTGTAGATCCCAGTGAAATGCTCGCAAGTATATTACCCCCAACTATTGAAAATCGCTACCGTTACTTGGCGGAGAGATTCGGTGAAATAATCAATGGGCTGGCAGCGGAGGAGAGAGAAATGAAAGCAATAGGCTTAATATCAGATTGCCCAAATGTGTACGGCGAACCCCTGAGTGATATTACTGCATATGGAGCCAGGGATTACCTTCACAAAATTTATATTAAGATAGAGCACATATTTAGCCTTACAGCTAGGTTAATCGATGGCATGCCAGTGCCCTTTTATGAAGCTGATGATATAGCCGATCGAAAACTCCTGGAGCAGATGGGGAGAGAAGTAAAAGGAGTCCGACCTCCTATGCTGAGCCAGGAAACCCTGGCAATGGTTGAGAAACTGAGGACATTCCGGTTTTTGTTTGAAAATACCTTGAGCTTCAAGATAAGCAGCGATCAGTATATTCCCTTGTTAGTTGCTTTGCCGCAAATCAGGGAACGGTTTGAACTGGAAGTAAAAGCATTTCTCCGAAAAATCAAAGAGACTAATAATATAAACGACTGATTTACAATCTGACAACATGAAACAAGTTGTCGGAAGGGAGGGGGTATCGGATGGCTATTTGCATGCTGGGTGATGTTGAAAATGATTGGAATACTCTAGAGAATATACTTAACGAGGAAAAACCGGATATGGTGCTGCAGGTAGGAGATTTTGGGTTTTGGCCAAATCGGCCTGAATGCAAATACACCAAGAAATTACTTAAAAATCGAATCCCCATATATTTCTGCGATGGCAATCATGAGGATCATAATACTCTGCGCCAGCTTTGCCGTAAACATGGTATCAAAAAGCCCATAGAAGTTGGCCCTAATATCTATTATATGCCGCGGGGAAGCACACTGACTTTATCGGATGGCCGTCGGGTTCTATTCGTAGGTGGAGCAGAATCTGTGGATAAGGGGCAACGAACTCCGGGCTATGACTGGTTTGCAGAAGAGGTCATAACTGAAGATGATATAGCTAATTTGCCGGATGGGGATGAAAAAATCGATGTAATTGTCTCGCACACCTGTCCGCTGGAATTTCAGATCGTGCCTCACGAATATGCCAGCATATTTGCCAGTGACCCCTGCCGGGCAATGCTGTCCCAGGTACTAAAGCGTTTTCAGCCGAAACTCTGGTACTTCGGGCATTTCCACCATAATAACCATGGGGTGTACATGGATTGTGAATGGTTTTGTTTGCCACGGATAGGAGACGGGCCAACCTCCTATTTGCTCCGGCCAAGGTCAAAATTACACTAACGACTTGGTAAGGTCAGAATTATGGCAGCGCACGAGAGGCCCGGCCTCCAACCTAAATCTGACTATCCAGAGCTTCCCAGAGCGGACTTTCCTTATCGATTAGCGGTTCGATTTCACTATAAGGAATAATAACACTGATAGTATTACCGCCGGGTGCTGGTCCCATATAGGGCATATAATATATCTGCAGTCCATCTTTACGAATTTTCCAGTCACCGATCCATTTTACTAGATCGCTTTCGGCGTCATGATAGTTTTCCCATTGGTCGTCATAGATGTTCTGATTCTTAAACTGCTGGACCATGATTGCTCCTAGAGCATTCTCATAATCAATTTCAGGTGGGAACAGGTCGGTTACATCAAGGGTGTTGCCGGTAGCTAAATCGAAGTGACAGGTCTTTTGCCACTGGGAACCGTGAGCGGCTCCACATATGTATGATTCTCCGGTAAAGGTAATAGCCAGGATATTGGCTACCGACTCACAATCAAATCCAACTGTAACCTGGCAACCCCCATCGTTGAAACGGCGCAGGTCGTCCCATTCAACTCCAAGAAACTTCGCTATTTGCTCGTTTATTATCGATTCTGCCTGCTTATTAAAACACGAAACTAGCGGATAATTAATCTGGATATGGTATCCGTGATATTCTAGATTACTTGGCAATAGGGGGCTGTTAGGCTGCAGGAATACATGGCAACCGTTGCTCTGCCGAATCTGTTTGGATGTAACCATTACTCCGTTCCCGTATTCAACTGTTTCGCCGGTGCTGTAGACTGGTGTTTGGTTATTTAAAACCAGAAAAGCCACTATCGCAACCAAAGATATTAAACCTATAGCTATATAATAGTATTGTTTTTTCATTTGGAAATTCCAATGAGCCATAAGCATCCACAGTTAATTAAAATAATCTTCGTAGCGTCATCGCCTCCTTCGGGTATTCCTGTTTACTCCCGAGCGGGAGGGAGGCAATGACAGGAGCAATTAGTTAATATTAGCATAAAACTTATCAAACCAAGACATCAATCCAAACAATCAACATATTTGTTACTTAAAACAAGCGGAGAAAAAGGGGAGTGTCTATCAATATGTTAAATATCACCGGTGATACTCATGGTGCGTTAGATATCAGAAAACTAAATACTTCTAGATTCCCGGAACAACGTAGCATGACTAAGCAAGATTATGTAGCAATAATGGGCGATTT
>DBRE01000108.1:5564-6617 GCA_002305535.1 Syntrophomonas sp. UBA1376 | reverse complement strand
GTCAAAGGCCATGGTAATAAATTAACAGAACACTCAGCCGAATGCAATGGCGGCCTGATCTATTCGTTATTCGCCTCTCCCGCAGCATTTCTTGTATTTCTTGCCACTGCCACATGGACAGGGATCGTTGCGGCCAATTTTTTGGTCAACTTTGATCGGTTTTTTCTCCACTTCGCCGCCGCCCTGATTTTCAAAAGTCTGGCGCTCCTCCCGCTGTTGAACCACTTTGACCCGGAGAATATACCGAACTACATCTTCTTTGATGCTGTAAACCATAGACTGAAAGGCATCAAAAGCCTCAAATTTATACTCGATCAAAGGATCCTTTTGCCCGTAAGCCCGCAGGGAAATTCCGTTGCGCAGCTGATCCATGGCATCAATATGATCCATCCATTTTTCATCGATGATGTTCAACATCACCGCTTTTTCCAATTCGCGCATGGTTTCGCTGCCCATTTCGGCTTCCCGCGCTTCATAGAGCTTAAAAGTACGTTCCCGCAAGAACTCCTTCATGTCATGCTTCGTCATGCCCACCAGGTCATCGGTGGTGAAATCGATCAGCGGCAGGACATTGCGCTCCACATAAGTCAACAGGCCGGGCAGATCCCAGTCGTCGGAGTATTTCACTTCGCCGGCAAAGCTATCTACTACCTGATCGATAACTTCATCGATCATGCTGCTGACTGTTTCTTTCAAATCCTGATCATACAATACTTTGCGGCGCTCGCCATACATCACTTCGCGCTGCTGATTGATAACATCGTCATATTCCAAAACGTTTTTGCGGATGGTGAAGTTGCGGCTTTCCACCTTCTTCTGGGCATTTTCAATAGCCCGTGAGATCATCTTGTTCTCAATGGGCATATCATCATCCATGCCCAGTTTATCCATCAATCCCTCAATATTGGCTGAACCAAACAGCCGCATCAAGTCATCTTCCAGTGATGTATAGAAACGGGATTCCCCCGGATCCCCCTGACGGCCGGAACGGCCTCGCAACTGGTTGTCAATACGGCGGGCCTCATGCCGCTCCGTGCCCAATACATACAGACC
>DBRE01000108.1:0-5539 GCA_002305535.1 Syntrophomonas sp. UBA1376 | reverse complement strand
CCGGCCTGGGCAATGATCTGAGCTTCCTTCTCATGATATTTTGCATTCAGTACCTGGTGGGGAATGCCCCTCTTTTTTAGCATAGCGCTTAATAGCTCAGATTTTTCAATAGATATGGTTCCTACCAGAACCGGTTGCTTGGATCTATAACGTTCGGCAATGTCTTCCACTACCGCCGCATACTTACCCATCTCCGTGCGATAAATGACATCAGGCTGATCTATGCGCACCATAGGTTTATTAGTCGGGATAACTACTACGTCCATCCCGTAAATCTTCTGGAATTCTTCTTCTTCGGTTAGAGCGGTACCGGTCATGCCGGCCAACTTCTTATACATACGGAAGTAGTTCTGGAAAGTCACGGTAGCCAGGGTCTGGGATTCCTTCTCGATCTTGACCCCTTCCTTGGCCTCAATGGCCTGATGCAAACCGTCACTGTAGCGGCGACCAAACATCAAGCGGCCGGTGAATTCATCTACTATGATGACCTGGTCATCTCTGACTACATAGTCACGATCCCTTTTCATCAGGCAGTGGGCGCGCAATCCCTGATTTACATGGTGAGCCACTTCCATGTTCTCGGACAGATTCTCAACATCAAAAAACTTTTCTACCTTGCGCACCCCGTCTTCGGTGAGGGTTACCACATGTGCTTTCTCATCTACTTTGTAATCGTTCTCATTTTCCAGGCGGGGTATAAACTTGGCAATACGGTAATACAGATCGGTTGGTTTATCTCCTTCACCGGAAATGATCAATGGAGTGCGGGCTTCGTCGATGAGAATGGAGTCTACTTCGTCAACGATGGCATAATGCTGGCCTCGTTGCACCATGTTTTCGGCCCGGACCACCATATTGTCACGCAGGTAGTCAAAGCCCAGTTCATTGTTGGTAGCATAGGTAATATCACACTCGTAGGCCTGTTTGCGCTCCAGATAATTGAGTCCGTGGACTATCAAGCCGACTGACATACCACAATACTCATAGATCGGCTTCATCCATTCCGCGTCACGGCCGGCCAGGTAATCATTGACCGTGACAATGTGCACTCCCCGGCCTTCCAGGGCATTCAGATAGGCTGGCAGAGTAGCCACCAGGGTTTTCCCTTCCCCAGTTTTCATCTCAGCTATGCGCCCATCGTGCAGAGTCATACCACCGATAAGCTGTACATCAAAATGCCGCATACCCAGAGTACGCCGGGAGGCTTCTCTTACCAATGCGAATGCCTCCGGCAGTATATCCTTCAAGGTCTCCCCCTGCTCTAATCTCTGGCGAAATTCTGCAGTCTTGGCCGGGAAGTCCTCTGGTGCTAAAGCTTCAAACTGGGGCTCTAGAGAATTAATAACCTGCACAGTCTTGCGCATACGCTTGATTTCTTTTTCATTGTCATCCAGCAGGTTTTTAACAAAGTTCTTGATCATCCTAACACGACCTCTCATAAAAAAGAGGAACCATAAGGCTCCTCTTAATAGGGTTTACAATAGTTTTATCTTATCACTTTTGGCAATACCGCTTCAACTGATCACAAATTGGGCTCGATCAACCCGTAGTTGCCATCTTTGCGTCGGTAGACCACATTAACCTCATCAGTGGCTGAGTTGAAGAACACGAAAAAGGTATGTCCCAGCAGATTCATCTGCATAATAGCTTCCTCTTCGTCCATAGGCTTCAGGGCAAAGCGTTTGGTACGCACCACTTTAAAGGTTTCCAGGCTTTCGTTAGCCTCCGATTCTTTGCGGGCTTCTTCTATCCAGGCCCTTTTCATACCAGCCCCACGGTTACTGCGGTACAACCGGGTTTTGTATTTCTCGATTTGTTTCTCAAGTTTTTCAACCACTAAGTCAATGGAGGTGTACATATCCTCGCTAGCTTCCTCGCCGCGCAGGATCACTCCATTTAATGGAATAGTGACTTCTACTTTATGTCCTTCCCCTTCGACGGACAGTGCAACCTGAGCCTCCTTTACATCATCGATGTACTTTTCTAGCTTGGAGAGTCGCTTGGTAGTGTAGTCTTTAAGTGCGTCTGTTAACTCCAGATTCTTACCCCTAATGTCGAACCTCATACGACCAACTCCTTTCCCGGTTGTCTATATTCTATTCTACTAGCTGTCAGTCAAAACCTCCAACCACGATTTTCCATACCTTGGCAGGCTTCGCCGCGCTGGACGCTGTTTGAACAACAAAATTAGCTTATTTCCTAGTATGTACAAAAATGTTATTAGAAACTCAAAGCCAGCCAAAAAGTAGATTGTCTGAACGGTGTAAGCGGGGACTCGAGAGGGTATCTGGTCATTCTGAGACAAAGTCGAAGAATCTTTACTGGGGTGCAAGAGGTAGGGGGTGATGCCCACATCGCCCCGAGCACAGATGCAGGTTAGGGGACGATCCTAGGACTTGCGCGGTTCGTGACCACTATTCTGTCATTCTGAGGCGCAGCCGAAGAATCTTTACTGGTATCACAGGGAAAGATCCTTCGGTCGTTCCTGCCTCAGGATGACAATTAGATGCAAGCGGGGACTGCATCCGCCCCTCTTGCATCTCCATCAGAAAATAAAAAACCGGGCTGACAAGCCCGGTATATGTCGACCGTATCACCTTAGAAAGCGGCCCGTTGTCTTTGGAAACATTCCTGGCAGTAAACTGGCCGGCCATCAACAGGACGGAATGGAACCTCAGTGTCAGCTCCACATTCTGCACAAATAGCTGAGTGCATTTCACGAGGAGCACGGTTACCAGAGCGGCTGTTGCTGCGGCGGTTAGTACGGCACTCCCGGCAGCGTTTGGGTTCATTTTCAAAACCCTTTTCGGCGTAGAATTCCTGTTCACCAACAGTGAAAATGAACTCCTGGCCACAATCCTGGCACACTAATGATTTGTCTTCGAACATCTAATAGGATCCCTCACTTTTTTGGAGATTAAGGCGAATCCCCGGTAAAAAACCGGTTCTGCAGCCCGCATTTTCAATTATATACGGCACATACAAAAATAGCAAGAATTTCACATTAAAACGAAACCATCGAGGGTGGATGCAAGAGCGGATGGTCTTTCTGTCATTTGCTTTAGACAAAGTGTGGTGAAACAGCTAACCTAAAATGACAGAAAAACCGTACCTGCTTGCATCTGAACCAAATTGAAAACGCAAGTCGAAGAACCGTCCGAGACCACTGAAAAAGTACCTGAAAACGTGTTTTACTATGAGATCGCCACGTCGCTGTCACTCCTCGCAACCATAATAGTTGAGTTCCGAAGGAACGAACATCAGGAGTGCCGGAACGGCCGATGACACAAGAAAGCTGTCATTGCGAGCGTAGCGCGGCAATCTCTACACTCTGACCGAAAGTTTTGCCAACGGTCACTAGTATATTTACACATACTCTAACGGAATTTTTGGTACTTTTTCAGTAGTTTCAAACCGTCTCCTTACTTGCGCTTATCTCCTGAGCATAAGTTTATGATTTCGGCTTAGAACCCTTTTGGTAGGCCTGTTGGGCGCTGCTGTGGGTAGCCCGGGGGCGGTTGCGAAGGGATAGTTGTTGATTCAAGTGATCTTGGATACTTTTATCGACTACTTCTATCTTTTGCAAGATCAAGCCCAGGTCTTTAAGTAGCTGACCCATTTCCTCTACTACAACAGCATCTACCACTTTGCTTAAATGACTGAGACTAAAACTCTCTATTCCCATAGACTGACAAAGAGTTTCCTGCCATACCTGATTTTGCTTGTTCAAGCTGCTTATATCGTCCATTAAACGATGCCGTTCAGCCAGTATTTCCCCGGCAGATGGCGATTGGTCTTCCACTAGCTTCAACTGCTGTTGGGCCAGCTCCAACATATGTTCATACATCTCAATTTGTCGCTGGTAATTGTTTATAATATTGACTATAGTACTGTCGTTCATAGTAGGCATCCTCCACCCACCGCTCTTAGCGTTTATGGTCAAAAAACCAGGCTTCGGTTGGCTCGTCCTGCCCACCATAAGCCCGGTTAGCTTTCTTCATATCCTGCACTTTAACTAATTTATTCCCGGTGGCTTTTATAATCTCCTGCAACACTCTCTGACTTTCCCTGTCAATATGGAGAATGCGTTCTATCATAGCATCGGTCCCCAACCCGGTCAAGGCTATTTTTTGTTCAGGGCTTAAATCGCTCATCAGTTCATTCATTTTATCGATGCATTCCTGGCGCTGCTCAATTAGTTTATTTAAGGGAGTGATTATCTCTTCCATGGATTGTTTTGATTCTACTAGTTTCAACTGCTCTACGGCGATTTTTTCTATTTGTTCACATAGTTGCATGACTTGTTGCATGATAGTCTGCATAATTTTAACCCATAATATTAAGTTGTTTGGCCGGGTTCTGAACTTGAGAACGTTTTGCCGCATACGCAGCTTGAGCAAAAGCATCTCTCAATTCGCTGATAAACTGATAGGCTTCATCAATTATGGCAATATCTTTATTGATGTTAGCTTCTATTAAACGCCTTTGGATATAGTCATACAGAGCATAAAGTTGCCGGGAAATGGGAACCTCCATGTTTAAGGTGGCCATCAATTCGGCAATTATATCCTGAGCCTTGATAAGCTGGTTATGAGCCTGGGAGATATCTTTTTCCTCAATGGCTTTCTGTGCGTTGCGCAGACTGTTCAAGGCCCCATCGTACAGCATTAACAGCAGTTTAGCCGGTGACAATGTTTCTACCGTCGTTTTGCGATATTGATCATAGACCTGAGCATGCATATTCAATGCCCTGTCCTCCTTTTGGAAATCGATTATAGTATACCCTGGCTGTCAAATTTCTCATAGGAATTCAGGCAGTCTCATCTACTAAGATACCCAGAGCTTTATCCAGCATTTGCTTGAACCGGGCTGAAAACTCCAACATTTTTTGGGGAGGAATCTCCCTTATGAGCTCTCCACTATCCGAATCCACCACTTTCACCTGGTAGCGTCCGCTGTCTTCGTGCAGCCTAAATTCCAGATGATAATTAACAATGCGAATAGCATCATTAGTTAATTTTACCGCAGCCTGAAGTGTATCCGCATCCACCTGTTTTTCATGATTATTTGCTGCTTTGTCTTGTCGTTTGACCTCGACTGGTTCCTGATGCTCAGAACGAACCTGCGTCTGAACCTGAGTGTCCCTCGCGGGGTAATCTACGGCCATCCATTGCGCATCTACCCGCATCCTATTTCGCCTCCCTGCTGAGTCATATTTAAATTATCGTAATTCCTATTCCTTACCTTTAGTATTTTTTTCCCTTAAGATATAGGACCCATTTGCCAAAGCTTAAGCTTTTCCCTAGCTGCAAATCAAGCCAGCAAATCCACCTGCTGGATGCTGCCCACACCGCCATTCTCCCGCAGGAAAATTCCCGTACTGCGCAGCTGCCCGTTTTCCTGGTTGTGACTGTCCCGCATACTAAATTGGGTATCAGCATAGCCCAGATATATAGCTCCTATACCTTTTTCCCCTAGAGCAAACAGGACTTCATTCCCCTGGGCATCCCGGGTCCATATCCGCAAGCAGTCAAAGATC
>DBRE01000069.1 GCA_002305535.1 Syntrophomonas sp. UBA1376 | reverse complement strand
ATTATGGTTTTGGATACCGGTAAGAAAGTGCCCCGGGCCAAAGTAGAGAGCCCCTATTCCACCAGCCGCTATATTGAGCAGATCTTTGTGAACGGTGATGACCGCAAATATGTGACTGCTTTGGTGGTACCCAAGTTTGCCTGGTTTGTTCAGTATTTTAAGGAAAACGATATCAGTTTCGATGAGAGTAAAGTAGTCTTCCAGGGCGAAGGTGCTGACCTAACTTGCATCGAGGTAGGGGAAGACTTTATCAGTAATCCAGTCCTGCAGGAGATGATCGCCGCGGAGATCGAGGAGTACAACCAATTCCTGGAGTCCCACGAAGCCATCAAAAAGTGGGCTATCCTGCCCCGTCAGTTTTTACTGGAACGTGATGAGATAACTCCTACTCTGAAGACCAAAGCCAAGGTTATTAAAGCGAATTGGGCGGAAACCATCGAGAAACTGTATGCGGAATAAAAGGTGCAGCTAAAAGCTGACTGCCAACTGGTAAAAAGGTCTGCCCGCCTAAACCACAGAAAAACACAAAACCCGCGCCACTCGCGCGGGTTTAACTATTCTTCATGGTCGGGGCGACAGGATTTGAACCTGCGACTTCTTGATCCCAAATCAAGCGCGCTACCAAGCTGCGCTACGCCCCGCAGCTTTTCTATGATAACATCAGGTCGGGCCGAATGTCAATGAGGGGTTAAGGTGCTTTGTTCAGGATTCAGGAAGAATCGGGGCGCAGCCAATAATGGCCGCCCTACTTTACCAACCCAGAGGACGGGGGAATGAAAAACCCGCGCCATCCGCGCGGGTTCACTATTTCCTATGGTTGAGGTGACAGCTGATCCGTGTTATTATACTTCTCCCAATTCCTCCTCCAGGGAAGTTGAAATGGCATCAATCTTCTTCGGGTTCAACCATGTTTCTTCAGGTTTGGCGATCAGTCTGGCATTGTTATAGGCAACGTCGAGGTTGAGTAAAGTTCGGGGAACATAATATCCTGCGTTATCATCATAATCAAGAACTAATGCAAAATCCGCTGAGCTCTCATAATCACCGCTCAAGTATATTGGCATCAAAAACTGAAGAGTATCTTTTGTCGGTCTGTACATAGCCTAGCTTCTTAAATCCTCGCTTCACTATCTATCAACCTCCTTTTCATTCAATGAGAGTAAAACAGTATGGAAGAGATAACCCTGAATTTGCAATCACATCCGATTCTACCCAAAAGTATCTCATCCTGCAATTGTTTTACAATTTTCTTTACTGGATATATAAATTACCTACGGTTCTCTAGAGGCTGGCTGAACCATCTATTTAGCCCCTCTTTCCACATTTTTGACCGTAACCTTTCCGGTTGCATCTTTTCCGGTGATTTGCACCAAATATACATCTGTTTCAGAAACGGTTATAGTGAAAACACCGGTCTCCAAGTGGTTACCAGTATAGGGCTCGCTGCCTTTTTTACCACTGACCGTAAGAGCAATTTCTCCTTCTTCGCGAACAACTTCGATCTGCAGCACATCACCGCTTCTCAGGGATAATTCACACTTGTTTTTTGCGCTCCACTTCTTGAAATCCATGGTGAATCCTATTCCATTTGGATTCTCCAGAATCACAATGCTGCCCTTGGCCGGATTACAGGCCGAAACTGATAAAACGATTGCCATCACTAACGACAGAATAATGATGGAGCTCACATTTTTTATCCATCTTGTTTGGGCGTCTTGATTCCCAAAAAGCATGATACGGCCTCCTCTACAAATTTATCCCGTTCATTGATCCACGGATTATGTCCGGAGTATTCAAACCATACGATCCCTTTGTCTGGTGCGTTGAGTACCTGCTCGTATTCCTCGACCAGCACCGTAGGTGCGTTGATATCGTATCGTCCTAAGAAGAAGTAGATGGGGACATTCAGCTTGGTATAGTCCGTTCTCATGTCGATGTCATAAAGCTGCTGGTAAACATGACCAAAGGTATTGATAATACCTCGAATGAAGTTGATTTTATCCATCAGCCCATATTCCGAAGAACCGATGTCCCGCAAGGTGTTGTAACCGGGGTTGCGGATGCCGGGATTGCTGGCCATATAGCTATTCAGGTAGTTGAGGTACACTGCGCTTTTCCATGTGACATCCTTGCCATAATAGGGCGGCTCGCCGTTTGCGGTAAGTTTTTCTATGAGAGCGGTGTCACCGTTGTTTTTAGCGATTTCCATGGCTTTGGCGTAATCCATACGTTCCGTCTCCACGAAATCAACCATTTGCCCAGTTCCAATCAAGGCATGATAGGATTCCGGGTATTCATGAACCAAGAAAATCCCTAAGGCACTGCCCCATGATTCCCCAATCAGGTAGATTTTCTCCTGGGAGAAGCGTTCCTTCAGGTATTCCGTAAGAGCGTGACCATCCTCAATATAGGTTGGGACGGTTAACTTTTGCGTATTGGTCGCATAATAGGACTTTCCGGAGCCAGGTTGATCCCAGTTGACCACCACAAAATGCTTCTCCAATTCCGCCAACTCATGCCGCACTGCTGCCATCTGCGTACCGCCCGGGCCACCCGCCAAAAAGAGCAGCACAGGCGCAGTTTTGTCCCAACCTCGCAGGCTTATCCATTGCTTCCTGCCGTTCAATTCAATTTCTCTAAGTTCTGCAATGCTGTTTTCCGGTGTATCACCGTTTTCGTCAACGATGCTGGGCGTATAAGCGGTGAGCTGTGAAAAAATGATCAACCCCGTATTCAAGATCACCACAACAGCGAAGAATAGCGCCGTTTTTCTCAACCAAACAATCTGTTTTGAATACGTCTTTTTCCTAAGGCGGGCAAAGACACAATAAGCCACCAGGAACACTCCCTGGGCAAGAGCAACAGCCGCCAAAAGGGTCAGAATGAAAAAGGCAACTATTTGCAACATAGCAAAACCTCCATTGCTTATTTGATGTATACGCTTTCCAGGCGTTGCCGCAGAGCGGAATGTCGGTGATGCGCCTTTCCTTAAGGGATCAATAACGTTGGTTCATACTTGGATTTCTCATCACCCTACAAAAAATCAGATGTAATTCAGGCTCATTGCTACCATCGCAATCGTACCTGTAATACATCTGACATGAACCCTAAATCTACCTTTATTTATCATGTTAGCAAAATCGCTACGATCAGCATAGCTTGCATCCACTTTTTTGTCAGTATACTGTGATGTAGCCGTAGATAACTGATGTCACTGATGACGAAATTGGGCTATTATAAATGACGAAGATATAATAAGATAGTAACAGTAATGCGTATTGGGGAGGGGGAGACCTCATGGAGGCAATTAGTCTTAACCCGATTGGTTATGTGGTTTCGCCGGTGACGGATGTCAAGGATATGCCGCCTGGCGGGGTAGCGGCCGAGATTGAGGTTTTACCTCAATACCAGCCAGCCTTGCTGCGTTTGGAAGATAACTCCCATCTATGGATACAGTCCTGGTTTCATCAGGCGGCGCGGGATAGATTGATCGCGCATCCCCGAAATAATCCTCAGTTGCCTGAATACGGTGTTTTTGCCATTAGATCTCCGGGGCGACCTAATCCCATTGCCTTATCATTGACCAAACTCATTAAAGTGGACAACGGTCGGCTCTACCTGCAGCGCCTGGATGCGCTCAATGGTACTCCGGTTCTGGACATCAAGCCCTATTATGAGGGCGATATTATCTTTTCGCCGCGCACTCCTCATATTCGTGGCAAAAGTCGCAGCTCGCATCAAAATCAAATGCTGCGCCAGGCTCAGGCTCACCATCAGGAAAACTGCCAGTCGTTGTTTTTGGCGGTGCGCATGGCGGTAGTAGCTGATGAAGTCTTTGGCCATCTGAACAATCCAAACCTGCTGGTGGATGTGACTGGTTCTGCCTGCCTGGCTGATACTATCCAAGGATTAAGCCGGGCCCGCCTGGCCAACCCAGCCCGCTTTTCATTCCAACACTCTGTTTCTCTTCAGCAAACCATTTGGACGCTTCCCGGTCGGGGAACTTTAACTTTGACCTGGTTGGGGCAGAATGATGTAATGGAATGTGCTGATGAGCAGCTC
>DBRE01000089.1:37245-43324 GCA_002305535.1 Syntrophomonas sp. UBA1376 | reverse complement strand
GGAGTCTGGAATACATAAGTCACTGATCCCGTTGCTCCGTCGGGTTTGCCCAGGAAAGTATCAGCCGTGGCTAGTTTTTGATTCATAGCTTCCATCATTACCGGGCTAGTCTGCAAGCCCACATTGATAGCGTCTTTAGCTGTCAGAGCACCTGACCCGATCTGTCCAGCACCATCCTGTAACTGGGTGATTCCTGGTATCATCTGACCACTGATGCTATCCTGCAAATAATCCAGGGCATACAGCAAGCTGGCCGGTTTGCCATTGACCATGGTTTTTACGGGTTGGCCATTGGCATCCAAGGCACCTAAACCGATCACTGCCATGGTCAGACCACCATCTAACTGACCCAGCTTCTCGGATAAGGTCTTACTACCTAATTCTACCGCAGTTACGCTGGCAGGGAAAGCCATACTTCCAGTAGAGGTGACCATAGTACCGCCATCCCGGAATACTTTGACATTGTTGTTCATAGCCTGTAGTTTCGGTTCTATGGCATTGGTGATCACCTGGTGGGCTGGTGTCCCTGCTGTAGCCGCCTTCAGATAATTAATATCATTATAAAGGCTGGTACTGGCAGACGGTTCTTGCCCGCTGTCCGCTGAAGTACCGATAGCTGTTTCCATAAGTCCCAGAGCTAGCTTCTGTCCACCAAAAGCTGCCAAGAGCTGGGTATCAATAGTGTTCTTCATTAGACCAATGGCATCCTTGGCACCAGGTTGTAAGCCGTTGGCATCAGTTCCGCTACCCATATCGTAAGATGATGCATCGAAATTCGGAGTGGCCAGGCCTACTCGAATGGTGGTGAGGTTTGATTTCACCGTGCCTAAGCCATCCACTACCTGATGAAGGCCATCTTTCACCGCTGACAATCCGTATAATAACGTAGCGTCTTTATTACTGGCCCCAATCCCTTTTGCTATCTGATCAAAGCCATCATAGAGCTGTGTTAAGCTTCCGGTCAAATTGTCAATAGAAGAGGTGGTCGGCAATACCGGCATTACCCCAATATTAAAGCTGGGCAACTCGATATTTCTGCCATCTGCTTCGAGGACAATATACTGTTTGGCTGGATAAGCCGGTGGAATCAAGGGAACCGTCCAGCTGACTGAGGTAACTCCCTGTACATTGGTCAGTACACCTTCGGGAGACACTTCGGGTACGCCCGGAGCCTGGATATTGGCAAACTTGTCGTTATCCAGTTGGACACCGCTCACAGATACAGCATAAGGAGTATAAACCATCATTTCCTTAGTAATTGGCTGTCCTTCGGGATCTTTGAATTCCAACATCTGGGATTCGCCGGTCAGGTTTTCAACCTCACATACTATTTTTATTTTACCGGTTCTCCCGGCCAACTGTGCAGGTTGAACTTTTTTGCCATCTAAATAAAACTCCAGGTTTATACTTACTGGCAGGTCAGCTTTGGCTATTTCTTCCTTATCCAGTTCTGCCAGGTAATATAAATCTGAAAAGCCTTGGGTATTCAAGTTTACATTTATCTGACTGTCACTATAATTGATTTTTTCAGAGCCATACAGATTTCTAATAGAGGCGAGCTTAAAGCGACTGGTATCCTGCACTGGGTAGGTACCCTCTCCAAAAACTCGGATGTGGTTCAAAACCTGCATTCCCTCGATAGATCCATCTTGACCCAGTGTTGACACTACCAACTCGTTATCTATAACTTTTTCGGGTACTGCTCCGGGTCCAGCAGCACTCAATGCCGGTGCCAAAACCAGCGACAAAACCATGAACAGTATCAACAATTGATGTAATTTGGGTTTTCTCAGCAACTCATATCCCTCCTTCCCTTTATCTATTAGCCGCCATAGCGATCTTGATAACCAGCAATGACATAACCAAGCCCACCATCAGAGATACGGTAACTCCGACAGTAGCGGGTACAGCCGCCGTGGCCAGTGAAGCAGCATCAGCCATGTAAGTCGGATATAAAGCAGCCAAACAGGCAGCCCACCCTAAAAACATAGCATCGATTCTCAAGCCGGTCACTGAGAGCACCACCAGCAGGAACAGAGCAACACCTGACACTATGGCTACGTACAAAAGGTTATCAGGGGGAAGGGGAAATGATAAGGCCAGGATGATCATGGAAGCCAACCCCACTACTATGCCAACCAGCATAGCGATGGCTACCTTTAGGTAATCTCCAAAGGGGCCAATCACTGCGAACATTGCCATTGCAACTGCGGCAATGTAAAAAGCAGTAGCTCCCAGATAATTCTGGAACAACACAAACAGGGCAAAAAATATACCTACGATTAAACCTAGACCAAGAGCTTTTTTCATTTGTTCACCTCCTTCTCATGTTTCTTTCAATCATTGTTAGGAAGGAGCCGGGACTTATTGCTGCAATTCTATGGAACCAGGTTGCAAGTATTGCAAGTGATGCAAAAACAAAAGCCCAAATACTAGTGCGTCTACCAAGCTATCTGTAATCCAAAAATATCACAGTAAAATGGATAAAGGCCAGGGAGTCCCTTTCACAAGACTCCCTCTGCTTTTATAACTTATACAACTTTTGTTCATCAAGAAAGGGTATCCCCTTCTCTTTGAAAGTTTGGCGTGCCCCTTCAATATCTTCCACTTTGAAAATAACTAGGGCATCATTGCCGGAAGTACCCAAAAAAGCATACAGATATTCTATATTCAAGTTGGCATCTGACATTTGTTCCAGTACCGTTGCCAGCCCTCCTGGTGAATCAGGCACCTGTACAGCTATTACTTCAGTTTCACTAACCGTGAAATTAGCTTCTTTCAATATCCGGTAGGCTTTTTCCGGATCGCTCACTATGATTCTTAATATCCCAAAGTCGGAGGTATCGGCAATAGACAGCGCGCGAATATTGATCCCCGCCTCTCCCAATACACGAGTAACATGGGACAAGCGTCCGGCTTTGTTCTCCAAGAAAACCGAAATTTGTTTTGCCATACTAACCCTCCTTATATACTTCTGCGATCGATCACTCTTTGAGCCTTGCCCTCGCTTCGCTCAATAGATTTGGGTTCGACCAAACGAACTTTCGCACTGATTCCCAAAGCGCTTTCCAGTTCTTTACTGATAGTTGCCCCCAGTTCTTCGAGTTTGCGAACCTCATCAGAGAAGACCTGTTCCGATACTTCGACTCTAACTTCCAATATGTCCAGAGTGCCTTTACGATCCACTACCAGGAGATAATGAGGTTCAACTCCAGGTATATCCAGCAATACGCTTTCCACCATAGAGGGAAATACATTGACTCCCCTGATTATCACCATATCATCGGATCGTCCTAAGACCTTTTGCATGCGGACATGAGTTCTCCCGCAATCACACCCCGACTTATCCAATTTACTAAGATCTCTAGTCCGGTAGCGCAAAATCGGCAGAGCCTCTTTGGTGATCGTGGATATGACCAGTTCCCCTGACGATCCCTCCGGTAAAGTCTCCCCGGTCTCCGGATCGATTATTTCAGCAATAAAATGATCTTCAGCCAGATGAAGACCATTTCTAACCGGACATTCAATAGCTACTCCCGGACCTACTATTTCACTGAGCCCATATATATCGAAAGCATTTATCTGAAGTTTGTTCTCTATTTCGCGGCGCATGTTCTCGGACCAAGGTTCCGCTCCAAAAATACCGCACTCTAGTTTAAGGTCAGAAGGACTGACGCCCATCTCTTCCATCACTTCATAAAGAAACAGTGCATAAGAAGGTGTACAGGTCAAAACCGTAGTACCAAAATCCTGCATAAGCATAATCTGCCGTTTGGTGTTCCCCCCTGAAGATGGTATAACCGAGGCACCCAGTTTCTCAGCACCATAATGCACCCCTAGTCCGCCAGTAAACAGGCCATAACCATAAGAATTCTGTATGATCGACTGACGACTAGCACCAGCACTGGTCAAAGCCCGAGCCATCAATTCTGCCCAAGTGTCAATATCGCGTTTAGAATAACCTACCACCGTTGGCTTTCCTGTAGTCCCTGAAGAAGAATGAATTCTTATGACCTCGCTCATAGGTACAGCGAATAGGCCAAAGGGATAGTTGTCTCGTAAGTCCTGCTTGGTGGTAAAAGGCAACTTGTTCAAGTCTTCCAGACTATTGATGTCATCAGGTTTTATACCGATTCGATCCATCTTTTCCTTATATGACGGAACAAAAGCATAAACCCGATATACTGTTTCCTTCAATCTTCTCAGTTGAAGTTTTTCTATATCCTCACGAGGCATACACTCTTTCTCGCGATCCCAGTAGGACATTTATTCTACCTCCCAACAAATATTTCCTGCCTTACATGAAAATAATTACATTATTGCGACAAAAGTCACAACTTATTGCCAGCACTGTATTTCTCGCCCTATGGCTTCCCGTAGCAGGTCACCAATTATGAAAATCGCTATTCAACTGCTCTTCTCCAAATACTGTTGATTACGTAGCCAGCCATGGCTAATCCAGCAGTTCCGGGAACAAAGCTAACGCTACCCAACCTGGTCGATCGGTCATCCAGTATGTTATGTGGGTTCTCAGTTGAATAAACCACAGGTACCCCCGAAACAATACCAAACTGACGCAATTCTCTGCGTACCTTACGGGCCATTGGGCATGTGTGGGTATTACTAATGTCAGTTATTTGAAACTTAAGCGGGTCCAAACGATTGGCGGCGCCCATAGCGCTAATTATGGGCAAACCTTTTTCCAAGGAGTGCTTGATTAGATGTATCTTGTCAGTCAGAGAATCAATGGCATCCAGGACATAATCATAAGGCTGATCAAGAATACTATCGGCTGTCTCAGAGGTATACTCCATAGGCAGGACACGTAATTCTATACCCGGGTTGATATCCAGTATGCGCTCTGCCATCACTTCGCATTTGTAGCGACCGATAGTAGAATGTAAGGCCGGTAGTTGACGGTTGATGTTGGTCGCTTCGACCTGGTCTCTATCAACTAGAGTCATATGCCCTATCCCGTTACGGGCCAATGCTTCAGCAGCATAAGAGCCGACCCCTCCCAAACCTATTACTATTACAGAGGCATTTTGCAGACGTTGTATCCCGCTGTCACCAATTAACAAAGAGGTTCGCTGTAAAAAACTCTCCATATAGGTCACATGCCTCCAAAAAAAACCCCACCGAGCCGTGGTAGCCGTAGTTTAAACCTGTCCCCGACAGGTGGGTATCCTCCCATATGTTTTGTGTGTCCTGAAAACAGGCATACAGTCCACATACGGAGTCGAATTCCCAAGTTTTTGGTGTTGGCAAAAACTTTCGGCAATGACACGCGCACAGCAGGGATTTCCTGTCACTGTTGACTTTTGCTAGGTAAAATATAACACATCAACCCGGTTACTTCAAGCAAACCAAGCTGTTATTAATAGCCAGCTTTCCCAGTTCTAGCTTACTTGGATTGGACTTTAAGTGATAGTTCTCGTAACTGCTGAGAGGTCACCTTGGATGGAGCCTGGGTCAGCAGACAGGAAGCACTCTGTGTCTTTGGAAAAGCGATTACATCCCTGATACTATTGCGTCCAGCCATGATCATAATTAGTCGGTCTACTCCGAAAGCAATACCACCATGGGGCGGAGTCCCATACTCAAAAGCATCCAACATATAGCCAAACTTATCGTGAGCCTCTTGAGGAGACAAACCCACTAGCTCAAACATTTTCTCCTGCCAGTCCCGACGGTGGATACGAATACTACCTCCACCGATTTCCGTCCCATTTAAGATCAGGTCATAGGCTCGGGATTTAGCTTGCAGAGGATTATGATCCAGTGTATCTATGTCCTCGCTCCGTGGGGAGGTGAACATATGGTGCACGGCTACATAGCGTTTTTCGTCCTCATCATACTCCAGTAAGGGAAACTCAGTTACCCAGGTAAAGGACAGCTGATTCTCATCAATAAGATGAAGGCGTTTGCCCAACTCCAGACGAATGGTTCCCATAACTCGCGCTACAGTCGCTTCTGAATCAGCGCTGAACAGCAGCAGATCTCCCGGTTTTGCATCCAAAGCCTTCAGCACCCGCTCCATCTGTTCATCGGTAAAAAACTTGGTGATGGGTGAACGCAA
>DBRE01000089.1:0-37122 GCA_002305535.1 Syntrophomonas sp. UBA1376 | reverse complement strand
TCATAGGTGATCCGAGGAAATGGTATGGCTATAGTTTGGCCAGGGCCCTCTTTGAATAAAGTGGCCAAAAGTTCTTCCACCAGAGAAAAAATGTCTTCTTCATCCACAAAAGACATCTCCATGTCCAACTGAGTAAATTCCGGTTGCCGATCAGCCCGTAAGTCTTCATCGCGAAAACAGCGCGCTATCTGAAAATATTTTTCCATACCAGCTACCATGAGAATCTGTTTGAATATCTGGGGTGACTGGGGAAGAGCAAAAAATTCACCGGGATGAACCCGACTAGGCACCAGATAATCCCTAGCTCCTTCGGGAGAACTCTTGGTAAGGATAGGCGTTTCAATCTCTATAAAGCCCCGCTGGTCTAAAAAGGATCGCATAGTCTGGATAACACGATGCCTCAATAGCATACTGTCACGCATTTCGGGCCTTCTCAGATCCAGATAGCGATAACGAAGACGCAAGGTCTCATCAACCTCAACTCCATCTTCTATGTAGAAGGGCGGTGTCTTGGCGGAGCTAAATACCTCCATCTGACGGGCGTATACCTCTATTAAACCAGTTTGTAGATTAGGATTCTCAGTGGCTTCAGGCCGCCGCCGCACCTCTCCGGAAACGGCAATAACATACTCCCCCCGAACTTGTTCGGCCAAATGGAAGGCTTCTTGAGCAAAGTCCGGGCTGAAGACCACCTGAATGATTCCTGAACGATCCCGCAGGTCAATGAAAATCAACCCACCATGGTCACGTCGGGTATCCACCCAACCATTTAAGATAACTTCCTGCCCTGCGTGGTCAACGGTCAAGTCTGTCGCACTATGCGTCCTCTTCATTATCTGTTGCTCCTCCTAACGGTTATCCAAACATTCATGTAAAAAAGGGATCAGCCCTTCATTATCGATCTTCCATTGCTCTTTGCTTTTCATATCGCGAACTGTAACGAAATTTCCTTTGATCTCATCTTCGCCTAATAGGATAACATATTTAGCTCCCAGTTTATCAGCCAGCTTCATCTGGGCCCGACCACTTCTTTGGTTGTAGTCTTTATCAGCTGATAGCCCCTGTTGACGTAGTTTATACAACAATGAAGCGGCCTGGTTTTCCAGGTTTTCTTGCATTACCGCCAGGAAAACATCCACCGTCTGTTGCGCTCGTGAAACACATCCTAGTTTGTCCACAGCCAGTAAAAGCCGCTCCATTCCCAAAGCAAAACCTATGCCGGGCAGCGAGGGGCCTCCAATGGATTCAACCAGTCCATCATAGCGTCCTCCTCCCCCCACAGCACTCTGCGCTCCTATACCGGGGATATGGACTTCAAATGCGGTATTGGTATAATAGTCCAGACCTCTGACCAGATTGTTATCATGAACAAATTCTATCCCATTGTCTTTCAGGGTCTGCTGAACCATCCCATAGTGAGTGCGGCAGTCATCGCACAGATTGTCAATTAGAGTTGGGTAGTTGATTATAGCCTGATGGCAGGTAGCTTCCTTACAGTCCAGAACCCGCAGAGGATTCTGTAGATAGCGAACCTGACAGTCTTTACAGAGCTTATCTTTTACAGGAGCCATATGGTCTATCAACTTTTGACGGTACTGTTCTCTGCACAGTGGACAACCTACCGAATTGAGATGCAATTCGTACTCCGACAAGCCCATCCCCTGAAGGATTTCCACCAATAAGAATAGTACTTCTGCATCAAGAAAGGGACTGCGACTGCCAAAGGCCTCCACACCAAACTGATGGAATTGCCTATAGCGTCCAGTTTGGGGCCGATCATAGCGAAACATGGGACCGGCGTAAAACCATTTGATGGGAAGAGTCCCGTTATAAAGGCTGTGTTCAATTAGGGCCCTGGTACATGACGCCGTACCTTCCGGTCTCAAGGTTAAACTGCGCTGGCTCTTGTCATGAAATGTATACATTTCTTTGGTTACAATGTCGGTGCTTTCTCCAACACCCCGCTGAAATAGTTCGGTATGCTCAAACACAGGAGTGCGAATTTCCTGGTAGCCAAACCGTGCGGCGGTTTCTTTCATGATCTGCTCCATCCACTGCCACTTAACTGCTTCTTCCGGTAAGATATCATATGTACCCCGGGGAGCTTTGATCTGCATAAAGCACCTCCAGACCTTGCTTATTCTTGGATAATTCTAATGTACGGCCTTAAGGTTGTCAACTTTGGCAGCTATGACCCTATCGACTTCATTCGCATATACGACAGGATTCTTGGGGTTGTAAAATGAGCGGAGCTCCCCATCGCTGGTATTAACAAATTTACTGGCAGCACCTCCCCCTAAACCGACAATAGTCTGACGCTCTTCTATCATATTCATATTGTATAGGCAGAAGTGGTTAGGCAGGGAGTAGCCGATGTTCTCCATGCTAGCTTGCATATATTTTTGTCGATACAGGTAATAAGGCTGATAATTGCTGTCTCTGAACATGTTTCCCATCATAGTCAGGCCTTCTTGAACCGTTTTGATTCGGTCTCCCACTGATTCCCTGCCTTCCTTTTCCGCCATGGGTGAACCCCTCTTTACCGCCAGAGTGTGTACGGTAATATTCTCCGGGGCTAAGGCAAGAATCTCCTCTGCTGTGCGCTGGTAATCCTGCTTGCCTTCATCAGGAAGACCAACAATCAAATCCATATTAATTTGTTTGAAACCCGCTTCTTTGGCCCAAATAACTGATTGCACCACTCCTTCCCGATCATGAGCCCGGCCAATCTTCACCAGGGTCTCATCATTCATAGTCTGAGGATTTATGCAGATCCGATTAGTTCCTGCCTCTTTTAAGAGCTTCAATTTGCTCAGGGAAAGGGTATCGGGTCTGCCCGCCTCTACCGTGATCTCGCGGGTTGCTGCTGAAATGAACAGCCTATGCAGGTGTTCAAACAACTGCTGCAGTTCAGCCTCCGAGAGCACGGTAGGGGTGCCTCCGCCAATATAGATACTCTGCACAGTTTTCCCGGTTTCCTTAAGGCATTGCGCGATAGCGTCCATTTCCCGCTGCAGTGCCGTCAAAAAAACCTGCAGTGAATCACCTGGTTGATAAATCGCCCCAGGGAAAGAACAATAATAGCAACGGGTAGGGCAAAAAGGTATGCCAACATAGAGCCCTACTGTGTCTTGGGACTCCTGCCCTCTTACCAGATGAGGGTATTCGTTAGCGGCTACTTCCATTATCAAGTCGGCCTTGTCTGGACTCATGCGAAAATTGTCTTTAAGCTGTCGGTTGATTTGAGCAGGTCGCATTCCTTGATCAAGGAGAAGATGTGCCAGTTTTACCGGCCTCATGCCCGTCAGTATTCCATAACTATTGATCGAATACCCCTTATGTTCAACCAGCAGGTCATAGGCAAAGCGACGGATCAGTCGATTTGTTTCACTACGTCGATTATTTTCACTAGTGATGATATCAAGTTTTTCCTCACGGACAGTGCGCTTATTGCCTTCGACTATGCATCCGGTAAGGGCAACCTGCTGTTGAACGACCTGCATTTCCATGTGTAGCTTAACATCCGCCTGCTGGGGTCCCCCTTGGCATAGATCATGTTTGGGATAAGCCATCCTGATCAATTCATGAACGGCATTATATAGATCCTCGGGTTGAAAAGTGGTTTGGATCAACACCTGCTAACCTCCTTGTAGCGATCATAATTGCCTAAATAGATTACTGCTGAAGAGTGGTTTTCCAATTCAGTCAACCAACCCTGGACAGCCAAATCCCCGTTGGGGATGTCAACTTCGATGTAAAACCGATAGCCCCGGTTGGCTTTTACGGGGTAGGATTCTATCTTGCTTAAGTTTAGCTGTCTCTGGGCAAAAACCTGCAAAGCCTGGTACAATGCTCCCGGTCGATCCTTTAGATCAAATATGATACTGATCTTATTACCACCTATGGTTATTTCTTCTTCCCGGTTGGTTAGATGTAGGAAGCGGGTACAGTTGTTGTCCTGTTGAATACCGCTGGCTAATATCATAAGTCCGTAGTTATGAGCCGCCTGCTGAGGCCCGATAGCTGCCGCCCGGCGAGACTCGTTACGTACCATTTGAGCAGCCTTAGTGGTACTTTCAGCGATCTCCACCCGCACTCCGGGCAAATTGGCTTTAAGGTAGCCTTCGCACTGGGCCAAAACCGCCGGCTGAGTCACCACTAATTCTATTTCTGCAAGCTCGTACTGGGCAGCAGACATCAAATGCTGTTCAATAGCTACAATTATCTCGCCCTTGATCATAACCGGATACTTAGTTAAACCGGTCAGGCTATTTCTCAGGATGCCTGCTGATGAGTTTTCAAATGGGATCAGAATGTCTGCTACCTTTCCTTGCTGCAACATCAGGAACAATTGCTCGATAGAATCAGCGTAAACCAGGTTTTGTTCTGGCGGATAATGGCTTAAGGCCGCTGCTTCACTGAAAGTCCCGCTGGGGCCTAAAATGCCTAAACTCATTAGTAGATTCTCCTTCCCAAGGCTCTCGCGATCGGATCAATATCCTTCATCAGTTGGCTGAATCCTTTGGGAGTCAGGGATTGATCCCCATCGGACAAGGCCCGCTCCGGGTGGGGATGCACTTCAACCATGATACCGTCGGCTCCTGCGGCAACAGCTGCCCGGGCCATGGGGGTCACCAGACTGCGCACCCCGGTGGCATGACTGGGATCAACCATCACCGGCAAATGGGACAGCTCTTTCACCAGGGCTACCGCAGACAAATCCAGGGTATTGCGCGTCCAGGTCTCTGAAGTCCTAACTCCCCGCTCACACAGAATTACCTTGCCATTGCCACCCGCCAAAATGTATTCGGCAGCAGACAACCATTCTTCTATAGTAGCTGCCAGACCTCGCTTTAGTATTACCGGTTTGTCTATTTTGCCCAGTTTCTTGAGTAATGAAAAATTCTGCATATTGCGTGCGCCTACCTGGAGAATGTCAGCGTACCTGCTCACCAGATCAATATCCTCACTGTCCATTATCTCCGTCACCACCGGCATATTCATTTCTTCTCCTATGCGAGCCAGTATGCGCAGTCCATCTTCTCCCAACCCCTGAAAACTATACGGGGAAGTACGGGGTTTGAAAGCCCCGCCTCGTAGCGCTACCGCTCCAGATCCTCTAACCTTGAAAGCGGTTTCCTTCAATAGATCTTCATTTTCTATGGCACAGGGGCCAGCCACCACCATCACTGACTCTCCCCCTATCGGGCAGCCTTTGACATCGATCACTGTGGTCGGCTGATTGACACCACGCAACACCAACATATCATCAGCCAGTTTCTTTTTCAGACTCTTCATTTAGCTCACCTCCATAAAAATAAAAACCCCTCATCCACAAGGGACGAGAGGTTTAACTTCCCGCGGTACCACCCAGATTGGCTTATTCAAAGCCCGCTCTATAAAGATACGAGACCCCCTGCAAAAACAAAAAACTCCTCATCCCTACTGGGACGAGAAGTTGACTTCCCGCGGTACCACCCATGTTGCCTAATAGGCCCGCTTCGCAAGGATACAGGTTGATCCGATATCCCCTTCCTTTTAACGGTGGAAGATTCCGCCTCAGCCTACTTTCCATCAACGGTTTCAGCCGGGTGCTCCCAAGTGAACTTCAAAGTACTTCCCTATAGAGATGCTTTCAGCCGATGGCATCTCCTCTCTGATTAGTTCCCTACTCCTACTTTACTTGTTCATGGCATTTACTGTTTTTTTAATTGAGAATCATGATAGCACGATCATATACGATTTGTAAAGAGTTTTATAAAAAAGGATTGTACTGCCGTTCAAACCCTATGGTGGTTGCCGGGCCATGTCCTGGATAACAGACTACTTCATCATCAAAACAGAGCAAACGCTCTTTAATGTTTTTGATCAGTTGAGTGTGAGAGCCTCCCGGAAAATCAGTTCGGCCGATGGAGCCTTGAAATAGAGTATCACCCACAAAAATAATGTCTCCTGTTTTTAAGCAGATTCCTCCCGGGCTGTGCCCTGGGGTATGAATGACTTCCAGTTCCACGGTGTTGCCTATCTTGATCACATCTCCGTCTTGCAAGAGTTGATCGGCGGCAGGACTAGTCACTTTGCTACCCATTAAAAGAGAGAAGTTGGAGACCGGATTAACCAGCATTTTGGCATCACCTTCATGTATCAACACCTTGGCACCAGTAGCTTCCTTGACTCCCCGATTGCCACCGATATGATCAATATGTCCATGTGTGTTGATAATATATACGGCGGTGAGTCCCTCCTCTTCTAGAAGCTTTACTATTCCTCGGGGATTGCCGCCGGGATCTATAACTGCTACTTCTTTGGTCTCCTCACAACCAACAATGTAGCAGTTTACTCCCATGGTGTTGATCTCCAGCCCTTTCAATATCACTTTGGCACGCCCTCCTTAAAAATTTCGGTCACTGTCTAATATAATAGTACATGGCCCATCATTGTCCATAGTAACGACCATATGTTCTCCAAATATACCAGTTTCCACTCTGATACCCTTAGCCCTGATCAATTCAAGGCACTTCTCAAACAAGGGTTGGGCCAGTTCGGGAAGCTCTGCATCAGAAAAACCAGGACGCCTGCCTCGTCTAGCATCACCATACAAAGTGAACTGACTCACCAGCAGTATGTCCCCTGAGCAGTCCAACAGTGACCGATTCATCTTTCCTTCGTCATCCTCAAATATCCTCAAATTTATAATTTTATCGATCATATACTCAGCATCGCTTATCTGGTCACCGCGTTTAATTCCCAACAGTACGGTAAGACCGGGTCCAGCTTGCCCCACTAACTGCTCATTCACTAAAACCTTGCTGCAACGGGTTCTTTGAACTACTGCTCTCATTATGATTCTCCTCTGACCTCGCCTGGTAACACTCGGCGTACTTCAAAAACATCCTTGATTTTTTGAATGCGCTGTATAACAGCATACATATGCGACATATCCTTGATTTCCAACTTCAGGTTCATTATAGCCAGATCATTCTTAGTAGCCCGGGAAAATACCGATAAAATGGGAATCCGCATATCAGCTATAACACTCATTACATCAGTGGTCAAGTGGTGACGATCCATAGCCCTCACTTCCAGTTCTACCGTATAGATACCTCGTTCTTCAGCCCATTCGACCTCAATGATACGGTCTTTCTCGGTACGCAAATAATTAAGTAGATTAGGGCAATCCCGGCGATGCACAGACACTCCCCTCCCTCGGGTGATGTAGCCTAATACCTGGTCACCAGGCAGAGGATTGCAGCAGCGGGATAGGCGAAAAACCACATCATCCACACCCTTGATGCGCAGAGAACCAGTGTCCCTGTCGGGATGGGGTATCACCTGAGTGGGGATATTGAGCGGAATGATATCATCAACCTGAGCATCCTGGAAAAACAATTCTTTTTGTTTGTTAAGGACTTGATTAACAGTAAGGTTGCCGTCACCTATAGCCGCACATAGGTCATCAGCCGTATTGAGTCCAAAGCGCCGAGCTACCTCTATCAACTTATCTTCACTCAAAAACTCTTTGGTACTGAAATGCTTTTTGCGCAGTTCTTTTTCCAGCAAATCATGGCCTTTTAAGATATTGGCCTGACGCTTCTCGCGGTTGAACCATTGCTTGATACGGCTCTTGGCCGAAGAAGTTTTTACGAAGTTAAGCCAGTCATAACTGGGACCAGTGGAATTCTTGGAAGTCAATATTTCAACGATGTCACCATTAGCCAGGGGAAAGTCCAGCGGCACTATACGTCCATTGACCTTCGCTCCGGTGCACTGATGACCTACTTCGGTATGGACCCGGTAAGCAAAATCGACCGGACAGGCACCTTTGGGCAATTCTACAACTTTCCCTTTAGGCGTAAAAACGAATACCGTGTCATCAAAAAGATCTATCTTTAATGACTCCATAAATTCACTGGTATCTTTCACTTCCTGTTGCCATTCAAGTATTTGGCGCAGCCAAGACAGTTTTTCATCAAACTTCTTGTCTTTGAGATTCCCACCTTCTTTGTAGCGCCAATGAGCGGCAATGCCGTATTCAGCTGTACGGTGCATTTCCCAGGTACGAATCTGCACTTCAAAGGGTTCGCCGCCTTTGCCGATCATGGTAGTATGCAAAGACTGATACAGGTTAGGTTTGGGAGTAGCTATGTAATCCTTGAACCTACCTGGCAGTGGCTTCCACATGGTATGAATTATGCCCAACACTCCATAGCAGTCACGTACATCGTCGACTACCACCCGGATAGCGATCTTATCATATATTTCATCGATGTCTTTGCCCTGTTTGAGCATTTTTTTGTAAATACTGTAGATATTCTTGGGTCGGCCGTCGATATCAGCCTTGACCCCTATTTGTTCGAGTCCTTCATTTATCTGCTGTAGCAGTTCATGGACGTAGTCCTCGCGCTCCTTGCGCTTTTGTTTCAAGCGTTTAGCTATCTCATAATAGATTTCCGGTTCCAGATAATAAAAGGATAGATCTTCCAGTTCCCATTTGAACTTAAATATCCCCAGGCGATGCGCCAGTGGAGCAAAAATCTCCATAGTTTCCTGGGCGATCTCTTTCTGCTTGCGTTCATTCTGAAACTGCAGAGTGCGCATATTATGCAACCGGTCAGCCAGTTTGATTAGAATAACCCGAATATCTTTAGCCATGGCTATAAACATCTTGCGCAGGTTTTCAGCCTGGGCGTCTTCTTTGGATTTGAAATTAATGCGGCTTAATTTGGTGACCCCATCTACCAACAGCGCAATCTCTTCTCCAAATTCTTGAACCAACGTATAATAACTCATGTCGGTATCTTCAATGACGTCATGCAAGAGGGCCGCACAAATTGAGGCTGAGTCCATTTCTATTTCCGTAAGGATGAGGGCAACTTCTACTGGGTGTATTATATAGGGCTCTCCAGAGATCCTTTTTTGGCCAGCATGAGCCATTTGAGCATGGTTGAAGGCTTTTTCAATCAGCTCCAGGTTGGCAGTTGGATCATATTTTTTTATCCGGTCAATTATAAGCTGTAATCCCATCACTTATCACCATGCCAATTGCTCTTTTACCCATGATTGCCAGGAGGCAAAAGCACGCTTTTCAGCCTGCCCCTCCCTATAAAATGCTGAATCAGCCAAGTCTAAGGTAGTCGTGGTTGGCCCCAGGGCCTTTATTTCAATAATACTACCCTTTTTACGATACCGGCACAACCCTAAATCAGACATGATCCGCAAGGCATTCGTTACCTGTAGAGTACTTATAGATGAATCGGCTGACATACTGACACCAGTTGCCAGATCGTCCAGTTCTGCACTGATAATTTCTCCATTTGCGGCTCGCTGCCCCAGCCAGGTGGCCATCTTAGCGACAATAGAACGGTCGGGATATATTTGACGCAGATTATCCCCCCGGGTGATCAACTGGGCCAGGTCAAATTCGGCTATAAGTAAGCAGGAGTCAGACCCACTACCCAGCTGGCGAGCTATGATAAAAGCTTCATATTCACTATAAGGCGAATCAAGCAGAACCACCTGGTTGACCTCTTTTTCATAAGACTTTATGGGAGTCAAACCGGGCTGATTCTTACCAGGTGCCTGATCCTCCTCATATCCAGGAAGGCGGAAAGACCAGTCAGATACGGCCATCGCCTCCGCTGATGATGACCGTTGCTGAGCCAGTTTGTTCTTGGACTCATCACTGTTGATATAAAAGAGAGCAGAGAACGTGCTGTGGTCAGTACTGGGCATCAACCTGATCTGTGGATAATTGTCGGGAGACGGATAATAGTTTTCTCCATCAGTACAGCCTGAGCTCGATATTGAAGACCAAAAGTTAACTACCCAGCTGGGATTTATTGACTGGTTGTTATTTAATTTATATAAATAATGCCAATAAGGTTCCGTTACCAAATAAATCGCCGGCCGCCCGGTCTTAAGAGCTGCATTAGCTATTGTTTGCTGCTCACTAGCTAGATGTCCATGCAGTGAATACAGCCTATCTGGCTGTAGCATAGGGCTGAAAAGCTCCTGATAATAACGTAAAATGCGGTAGGTGGGAAAGGTAAACACGGCAGGCTGACCCTGGCGCAATCTCTCAATTGCCCAATGCAATATGCTTTCCAAGTGAGCATCCTTTCCCACAATATGTTTTTTATAAGCTGGTTGAAGATGAGTGGCCCTTATTTGTACGCTAGTCTGCCCCCGAAAAGAATTGATTTCCAGATTGCCCAGCAAATTAAAACGGCACTCCCCCAGAGGGTAGTCTATCCATTCGGCTCTTCGGAAGGAAATCATGGTCATATTGCCCGGCTGTACCACAGCTTTAAAATGGTTGCGATTGGCTCCCATCAGTACCGGGCGCTCAATAATGTCATGGTGTATCAAGAATTGCGGGACGGGATTCCCCTCCCCGAAAGGTTGTAGGTGTTCCAACTCCAACACTATATCAGTGCTTAACTGGTGGGAAAACAGTTCCCCATCCAAATAGGTGGTGCTATCAGCTGCCGTCTGGGCAATAATGGCCTGTCCCTGCAGTTGTTTACGGAAACTTTCCATTTGCGTACGGTTTAGAGCAAGACCTGCCGCCATAGCATGCCCGCCAAACTGCTCCAGATGGTTCCGGCAGGCATACAAGGCTTCATATAAATTGAAACCTGGTATACTTCGGGCTGATCCTCTTCCCAGATCACCCTGCCAAGAGACCAGTACTACCGGCAGACGGTATTTATCTACCAACCGGGAAGCCGCAATACCGATAACCCCAGGATGCCAGCTTTCTCCATCCACCATAATTATACCTTGCTCCAGGTTTTCCTCACTATTCTCAATGCTGGCCGCAGCTTCCTCAACCACTGTCTGTTCGATCCGTTTCCGTTCCTCGTTCAAAAAACTCAATTCCCTGGCTAGGGAAACCGCATGGCTCTCTTCTTGAGACATTAACAAATCCACCGCCAGAGCGGCGCTTTTTAGCCGGCCAGCTGCATTAATGCGGGGTGCCAGAATAAAACCCAGATGGTAGGCATGGAGGTCTTGACCTATTATTTTACTATCCTGCAACAGAGCTTTTAACCCGAGACGTTGGGTGCGCTTCATGCTGGCCAGACCTTCTTTGACCAGAATGCGGTTCTCACCACGTAGCGGTACTATGTCTGCTACTGTTGCCAAGGCCGCCAACTCTAACCATTCATCTATCCGAGCAACAGGTATGTTCTGATGACCCAGTTTCTGTACCAGCTTAAATACCACCCCCGCACCACATAGATCCTTGCAATGGTCTAACGTCCCCAGACGAGGGTTGACGATAGCCGCCGCTTTAGGAAGAAAGGACTCCGGAGTATGATGATCAGTGATTATTACTTCCATACCTAGCTCATTGGCGCGGGCCACTTCCCCAATGGAATTAATTCCGCAGTCTACCGTGACCAATAGCTGTACACCTTGCTTAGCTAACTGCTCTATTGCCGCATAGTTCAATCCATAACCCTCTGCGAATCTATCAGGTATATAGTACTCTGCCTTAGCCCCCAAAGCTCGCAGGCATTCCAACAGAATAACAGTGCCGCATACTCCATCTACATCATAATCACCATAAACCATGATCTTCTGGCCCTTGGCAATAGCTTCGACCAGTCGATTTACTGCCGCAGTCAAATCGCGAATCTGTTCCGGAGGTTGCATATCTTTCCGATCAGCATGTAAAAAGTAGCGGGCTTGCTCGGGATCGACTATGCCCCTACGTATGAGGACGGAGGCTAATAATTCGGAAATATGTAAAGAATCCTGCATTTGTCGTACGGTTTTTGGATCCACCGGTTCAATCTTCCAGTTGTTCAAGGGTTGTGCCTCCTAAAAATATAATAAGTTGAACTGAAAAAAGTAAGAATATCATATAGATAATACATAAACCATTAAAAAAGTCTGACTGCTTGGAGGTAAATTCCATGGGTAAGTCTCGTCATTTTTTTCCTGGTGGAAACACCAGTCAGGGTTTCTATTCATTTTATCATTACCTGGTCAAACCTACCGTTAAACGAAAGTTCATTCTTAAAGGCGGTCCGGGAGTAGGCAAATCCCATTTGATGAAGCAAATAGGCACCCACTTTCTGGATAAGGGCCAGTCTATAGAATACCACTGGTGTTCTTCCGATCCTGATTCACTGGATGGTATTGTGATAGGAGCTCACCAAGCAGCTGTTTTGGATGGAACCGCCCCCCACATAGTTGACCCACGCTATCCAGGAGCGGTGGATGAAATCATCGATCTAGGCCGATACTGGCAGCGTAGCCAGATAGCGGCTCATAGACCTGAGGTAATAGATATCAGCGATCATATTTCTTTCTGCTTTACGCAAGCCTATCACCGCCTCAAAGAGTCCTACCTGGCCTGGGAAGAATGGTCAGTCTATCCCCATAGAGTTCGCGATGACAGAAGCGTCTATCGCAATACTCTCGCCTTGACCAAGGATTTCTTGCAGGAAACAGCACCAGCTGAAAGGGCTGAAATACGCCATCTATTTGCCGGAGCTATTACCCCAGCGGGCAAATTATTAAAAGCTGACCTGATTTTAGAGTCAGATACCGCTGTATTTGCTATCAAAGGCAGTCCCGGCAGCGGTGTCAAAGACTTGCTGGATCACCTCGTGAACATGATAAAACTGACCGGCCTAAGTGCTGAGATATATCATAACCCCTTTGATCCTCTCCAGGTCGACATGGTTTACCTGCCCGACTACAATCGGGCTCTGGTGGATGTGAGTGACTATTTGTTTCCCTATGCTCAACAGCTATCCAGTTCCCGCTATAAGCGGCAGTTGGATTTCGACCAGCTTTTGCCCGTCGATTCTCTAAATCCTTACGCCAAACGGATCGCTTTGGCTGGGGAGCGTTTGGAAAGCGGCATTCGAGAAGCCATAGAGTGGATAGAACAGGCTAAACAGCTGCACGATCAGCTGGAAGGCATTTATATCGAAGCCATGGATTTCCCAGCAATTGACGGGCAATGCGCAGACTTGATTATTGCCATTGAACAATTGCTCACTGATTGATCAGCTCATGATACATCCTACTGGCAGGCAGCGAAGAGCTCCTTGGTCATTTTCCGTGGTGCCGGGTATATCAGCAATAACCTCCCAACCAAACTGGCCTGTCCATGAGGGCAAGGAAAACAACTGGCACTGCCCATTCTGGCCTATACTTAAAAACCCTCGCTTCAGGCACCGTTGGGGTTGTGCTTTTACGGTAGCCTGTTCTAGTGGCAATGATACCCAGGCCTCATCACTTGGCCTTAGGCCACTCAGATGATTTAGAACTGGTCTGATCAAGGCGTGAAAGAGAAGGTAACCTCCACTAGGATTGCCGGGAAGGTTAAAGACCAGTGTCCGGTTGAGGTACCAAACACCAGTGTTATGGGCAGGTCGAATCTTTACACCAGCAAACAGTTGACGAGCCTGGAGCTTATTGAGAACTGCCGGGACCAGATCATAATCCCCCTGCTGAGTCCCTCCGGTTATGATCACCAGTGGGGCTGACTCTACCGCCCTCATGATCTCCTCGGCCAATCGTTCCACACAATCTCCGGTAGGGCCCTCTCCAGCCAAAGGCCTGGCACCACTGCTGAGAATCAGTGCAAAAAACTGTCCACGGTTACTGTTGTAAATTTTCCCTTCTGGCAAGCAGTTACCCGGCATTACCAGTTCATCACCAGTTTGAATCAAGTAAACTTTGGGTCGCTGATAGACTTCTATTTCCGCAAATCCAGCGGAAGCTAATAATTCTATGTCGGTAGCCCTTAATCTCTGACCTGGAGAAGCCAGAACAGATCCTGCCGTAACGGTTGAACCCTTATTTTCAATGTTTTCGCCCCATCCGATTTCTCTGTGAATGGTTATAGATGACGAACCAATGTTAACATCTTCCTGCCTGATAACTGCTGCACATCCCTGAGGCAGGATCGCTCCAGTCATTAGCCGCCAGGTTTCCCCCGGGGTTAAGGTGGCTCGAATAAGTTCTCCAGCTCTAATACTGCCTGTCAGCAATAATGACAGTCCTTTATGGTCACCTAATTTGGAAAGGTCTTGCGAGTGAACCGCAAAGCCATCAACTCTAGATCGATCAAAACCCGGTATATTATGTGCACTACAGTACTGGTCAGCACATATCCTGCCTGCTATTCGTTCCAGTTTTATCCGGGCAGTTGACATCACTTCAACTTCTTGTTTACATATGGCCACCGCTTCTTCTAAACTCACTTGGAGCAAATTGATCACACCGCCTAATCAAACCTGGTCACCAGGACTGTTTCTCCACAGTAGATTCCCTGCTGTTGATGGTCAATGTGAATATACCCATCAGCTTGAGCCAGAATAGTCATTAGTCCGGATTTGCCCAACAGTGGTTGGGCTATCCAATCACCTTCCCTTTCTTCCAGATAAACCGCTACGTAATCATCACGTCCCGCCTGGGAGGCAATATTGGCGCCAGCTGTTGCCGTCAGTCGCTGAGGTAATTTCGCATCCAAGAATGGTTTGCAGATTACTCCAAACATTGTCAAAGCTGATACGGGATGGCCTGGCAAGCCTACCACCAGCTTGCTTCCTATCTTAACGGCCATAGTTGGTTTTCCCGGCTTGGCGGCTACACCGTGAAACAGCAATTGAGCCTGGGGAAAGCTCATCAATACCTCCAGGGTCATATCCTTAACACCGATGGAACTGCCGCCTGACATCAACACCCAGTCGTTTTCCTCACAAGCCGCTGATACGGCTTCACTCAGCATATCACGATCATCTGGTACGATCGGATAGGTTTTGGCTATAGCATTAGCTGCCTGGACAGCCGCCGCCAAAGATATACTATTGACATCTCTAACCTGCCCCGGCTGAGGATCAGTTCCCAAGGCCACGATTTCGTTACCGGTTGATATAATGCCAACTCGGTACGGATGCTTAACATTCACCTCTTCAACTCCAGCCGAGGCCAACAAACCCAAGTCCTGGGATCTCAAGCAGTGGTTCTCAGCAAGCAGGATGCTTCCTTGGGCTGCATCTTCACCGATCTGCATTAGGTTATCACCAGGTCCTACGGCTTTATAGATCAATACAGTATCATCACCTAAGCGCTCTGTATATTCAACCATTACAGCTGCATCAGTTCCAGTAGGCATCATTCCTCCTGTCGGTATCCAGCAGCACTGGCCTGGATCAATTATCAACTCCGGGGTTTTCCCCATTGGTATTTCTCCTCGATAACTTAGAAAAGCCGGCAGGGATTCACTGCATCCGAAAGTATCTTCCGCTCGAACGGCATACCCATCAACCGTAGAACGAGTAAATGATGGTATAGGCTCGGGACTATGCACTGCTTCAGCTAATTCCCTCCCCAAGCCATTTGACAAAGCAATTCTCTCCCGATCTCTTGTTGGTAAAGCCAAAGCCATTAAATGCAAAGCCTCTTCAACGGTCACCACTTTCAAAAATTCGCTCATCCCACAGCACCTCAGTCGTTAATCACTTCACCAAGTATTATATAACACTATATCCCAGCCGCAAAACGCTTCCTATTTAAGTAGCACATACTTTGCTTATATGTTAAATTGACTGTAAAGAGTGGATATCTTTGGGAGGAATCGAATTGCATCGTAAGATTTATATAGAAAACATGCCTTTAGAAGAAGCCCGCCAATTATGGATGAATCATCTTGATTCCATGGGATTTTGCACTCCCCCGGTAGAAGATATTAAAACTGAATCAGCCTTGAACCGCATCAGCAGCAAGGCCATCCACGCTCAGCGCTCATCACCTCATTACCAGGCAGCAGCCATGGATGGTATTGCCGTGCGAGCTGCTATTACTTTTGGTGCTACCGAAAGATCACCGGTTATCATTTCCCCAGACCAATATCTGGAGGTGGATACAGGTGACTACGTTCCCAATGATTATGATGCGGTGATAATGATAGAGGACGTTAATTTTGAGAATGATTATGCAACTATAATCAATCCGGCGGTACCTTGGCAACATATACGTTCCATTGGTGAAGATATGGTTGCTCAAGACTTGATCATACCCAGCTATATCAGGATTGGTCCCTTTGAACAGGCGTGCCTGATCACTGCAGGAGTAGATGAAATTGAAGTTGTCAAGCAACCGGTGATAGCCATAATACCTACCGGCACGGAATTAGTGGACTATGGCACTGACAGCATGGCCCCTGGAGAAATTGTTGAGTCCAACAGTCATATGCTGAGTGCACTTTGCCAGCAATGGGGAGCTATCCCTTTTCGTCACAGCATCGTGAGAGACGATCGTGATCAGATCAAAAAGGCCATTTTGGAAATGATCGACCAAGCTGATATGATTATCGTTTGTTCAGGTTCTTCTGCTGGTCGTGAGGATTACACTTCCGCTATCATTGATGAATTAGGACAGTTGTTAGTGCATGGTCTGGCTATCAGGCCTGGAAAACCAGCTATATTGGGTTCGATTCAAGGTAAGCCGGTTATAGGTGTTCCCGGTTATCCAATATCTGCTCAACTGGTTTTTCACCTGTTTGCCCGTCCGGCTCTATACGCTCGGCAAGGCCTAAGTGAACCTGATGAACCATCTCTGGAGTGTCAGGTAGCCCGTAAGCTGCCTTCCCCCATGGGAGTTGATGAATATGTTTATGTGAACTGCGCTCAAATTGACGATCGCTATTATGCTTACCCCTTGAACCGTGGGGCAGGAGTGACCAGCAGTCTGGTTAAAGCGGATGGTTTCATTCGCATCCCCCGTGGCGTTGAAGGAGTGGAGGCCGGTGAACAGACCCAAGTTTTCATACACCGCTCTCGCCCAACTATTGATAACACTTTAGTATGTATCGGCAGCCATGATTTGGCTATAGATGTACTGGCGGATCTGCTGCAGCACCATCATGGCATACGACTGATTTCCAGCAATGTGGGGAGTATGGGCGGAATTATGTCCCTGCGTCGTCAAGAAACTCATATGGCAGGAATACACCTGCTTGATCCCCAGACCGGAGACTATAACATTAGTTATCTTAGACGGTATCTACCTGATATAAAATGGCAGTTGCTCACCCTGGTTAAACGTCGTCAGGGTCTTATTGTTAAACCTGGTAATCCACTTCATATAGAAGAACTCACCGACCTGACCCGCTCGGAAGTCCGTTTTATAAACCGTCAGAAGGGATCTGGAACCAGGGTGCTCTTTGATTACCTTCTGAATAAACAACACCTTAACAATGAAGACATCTATGGTTATAACCATGAAGAATACACCCATCTAGCCGTGGCCGCCGCTGTAAAAAACGATGCCTGTGACGTGGGTATGGGAGTCTTTGCCAGTGCGCGAGTTTTAGGCCTCGACTTCATCCCAATAATCGAAGAAAACTATGAATTATGCATATTGCCTGATATAATTAAGCCAGCATATCTGCAACTTCTGATTGATATTATCAAAAGTCAGGAATTTGCCGAAAGAGTGGCCTCTTTAGGCGGTTATAATCTCGACGGGAGTGGAGAAATACGTTTAATTTCTGTATAGCTATAATTAGTTGTTATACAAGGTATAGCCGCCTTTTATAATGACGAGTTTTTATGTGCTCAATCAAGGATTTTTATTGTTTCTGTCGAAACTAAAATACGATATGGTATGTTCATTTGCCATATAAATTCTTAAGTACGTTAGAGTTCTTCGGGGGGGGAATTTTAGCACCTTTGAAATCCTAATAGCAGCTGATGCAGTCCAATTCATTTTTGGTGGGGTTGGAGTACAAGCTTATGGATTGATGAGGTGCTATTGTTTTGCTACGAGGATTCTGCGAAAAATTTAATTCTTGTGGGGAAAGGAGAGTGTGATGTGTCATGAAGGTTACCCGCAGACAGTTCCTAAAGGTAACCGGTGCGACCGCGGCCAGCTTCGCCGTCATAAACCTTGGTTTTGACACTCAGGCGACTGCCGCATCCATCAAGGAGCTACGCATCAAGAATGTGACACCTGTCCCAACCGTATGCCCTTATTGCGCATCAGGTTGTGGTTTGGTAGTCTATGCGGAGCGTCAGGAAGGTAAAGAGACACAGTTGTTGAGCGTTCAGGGAGATCCAGACAACCCTATTAATGAGGGTTGTGCCTGTCCTAAAGGGGCGGCAATGTTTAACCTCCGTGAAATTTACGACCCACACACCGGTGAACAGGTCATAAACCCCAAACGGGAGAAAAAACCTCTGTATCGTGCGCCTTATAGTACCAAGTGGGAAGAAAAAGATTGGGAATGGATGCTGCAGACTATTGCCGAGCGAGTGAAAGAAACCAGGGATAATAGTTTTATTCACTCTGAAAATGGCATGATCGTAAACCGTACCGAAAAAATCGCCTCCATCGGCGGTTCAGGATTGGATAATGAAGAGTGCTACCTGTTAGCAAAACTGATGCGGTCTCTGGGAGTGGTATACCTAGAAACACAGGCCCGTATCTGACACTCCTCAACGGTGGCTGGATTGTCACCTGCATTTGGTCGCGGTGCGATGACCAATCATATGATCGACCTTAAAAATACCAATGTAGCTCTTATCATGGGGAGCAATATTGCGGAAAACCATCCTATAGGGATGAAGTGGCTGACAGAAGGCAGACTGGATCCCAAGCGTCAGACCAAGATAATTCATGTTGACCCTCGGTTTACCAGGACTTCAGCAGTGTCGGATCTCTACTGCCCGATGCGGTCAGGAACTGACATCGCTTTCCTGGGTGGAATGATCAATTATATACTTGAAAATGATCTCTATCATAAGGAATATGTGCTTAACTACACAAACATTTCCTATATCATCAAGGATGAATATGGCTTCGAGGATGGTTTATTCTCTGGTTATGACGAATCCAAACGCACTTATGATTTCGGTAGCTGGGGTTACCAGTACGATGCTGACGGTAAAATTATGACTGACGAAACTTTGCAGCATCCCCGGTGCGTTTACCAACTGCTTAAAAAGCACTTTTCCCGCTATGATGTTGACACTGTATGTAGGATTACCGGTTCCCCTAAGAACAAATACTTGCAGGTTCTTGATATTTTCTGCAGCACCGGGGAACCCAACAAAACAGGTACCATATGCTATGCCATGGGTATAACCCAGCATACGGTAGGCAGCCAGAATGTTAAAGCATTCACCATAGTGCAACTCTTACTAGGAAATATGGGCCGTCCCGGTGGTGGTATCAATGCCCTACGTGGTGAAAACAACGTGCAAGGCGCCACTGACATGGCACTATTGTTTCACATTATTCCTGGTTATATTTCTTCTCCTACCAATACCGAGGATAATAAGGATTTGATTTCTTTTATCCGCAAAATCACCCCTGGTGCAGCCAAGTTACCTTTCAATAACCTTAATGAGTTCCGGGAAATAGTGAAACAGGGTATACCGTATTCCGGCTGGAAGGTACACTCTTCCAAGTGGGTAGTCAGCTTACTGAAAGCTTGGTACGGAGAGGCGGCTAATGCCAGCAATGACTTCGCTTACCACTATCTGCCTAAACGTGACGCCAGTAAAAATTACTCCCATATAGCTTTGTTTGAGGCCATGTACAGAGGCGAAATCGAGGGACTGTTTGTTAACGGCACCAACCCAGTGGTAGGAGGACCCAACGCCAACAAAGAACAGGAAGCTTTGACTAAACTAAAATGGATGGTAAACATTGACCTGTGGAGGACTGAAACTGCTGACTTTTGGACTTATCCCGGTTGGGATCGAGCGGTTGATAATCCTAATGTTAATACCTACGCCCCGACTAATATTGGCACAGAAGTGTTCTTTCTTCCGGCAGCTGCAGTCTACGAAAAAGAAGGAACCGCAGCGCAGACGGGTCGCTGGGTGCAATTCCGCTGGAAAGGTGCTGATCCGGTTGGCGAATCAAAAGCTGACCTGTGGATCTATGACGAATTGGGCAAGCGCCTGAAGCAGCTCTACGCTGGTAGTAATCGTCCGGAAGACGAACCCATACTCAATATGACCTGGGAATATGAAGGACACGCTGGAGAAGAGGAACCTGACATCTTAAAAGTGGCCCATGAGCTATGTGGTTTCCACATTGCCGATGGCACTCCAGTTGAAGGTTTCGCTCAGTTGAAAGACGATGGCTCTACTGCTTGTGGTAACTGGATATACTGTGGTGGCACCACTCTGAAAGATGGTAAGTTTATCTACAAGCCTCAGCTTCGTGAAAAAGACGATCCCTCCGGTTTGGGATTGTTCCCCAACTGGGGCTGGGCATGGCCTGTGAATCGACGCGTAATATATAATCGCTGTTCAGTTCAACCTGATGGTGTTACTCCCTGGCCAGGTGATGAAGATCGTCGTCTGGTTTGGTGGGACGCCGAAGCAGGTGGCTGGACTGGCTGGGATGTACCAGATTTTATTAAGTCAGTTGGTCCAGACAATCCGGCTTTCAAAGATCCTTTCATAATGCGTCCGGAAGGTAAGGCATGTATATTTGCTGCCGATGGTTCCTTAATAGATGGTCCCTTGCCCGAACATTATGAACCCTGGGAAAGCCCCGTACCTCCAGTACTAAATAAGCAGTCGCTTAATCCTGTTGCTAAGGTTTGGGAGCCTGATAAAAAGGGTACGTCTGATAAATATCCTATCATTGCCACTACTTATCGGGTTTGCGAACACTGGCAGTCTGGATCCTTAACTCGTAACCTACCCTGGCTAGCTGAACTAATGCCTGATATGCTGATAGAACTCAGTGAAGAGTTAGCCAAGGAAAAAGGTATCAAAAATGGCCGGGAGGTCATCATTTCCACTACCCGTGGTGACATCAAGGCAATAGCCTGTGTTACTAAACGATTTAAGCCCTTTGTCCTTGGAGACGATATTGTTCATCAGATTGGCCTGCTCTGGCAGTTTGGCTTTAAGGGTTATGCAAAAGGTGACATTGCCAATCGGTTGACCCCGCACATAGGCGACGCCAATACCATGTGTCCTGAATATAAAGCATGGTTGTGCGATATAAGGAGGGCTTAACAATGGCATATTTAACAAATCTTTATGATAGCAGCAGATGCACAGCTTGTCGGGGTTGCCAGGTAGCTTGTAAGAACTGGAACCAGTTGCCAGCTGTGATCGAGCCCTTCCGCGGCAATTACCAAACTCATGAAGATACCAATGCAGATACCTTCACCATTGTGAAAATGATTGAAACAGAAGATCCGGTTGATGGCGTGATTTGGAACTTTCTGAAATACCAATGTATGCATTGTTTCGATCCAGCCTGTCTGAAAGTATGTCCTCGTGATGCTTATACTAAAACATCATGGGGGGCAACTGTTCATGACCCCGACAAATGCATCGGTTGTCAGTACTGTACCTACGCTTGCCCGTTTGAAATCCCTAAATACCGTAAACGGGAAGACATCACTACTAAATGCACTCTATGTGCTGATCGAGTCGAGGAAGGACTCCAGCCTGCTTGTGCAGCAACCTGCGCTCCTGGCGCTCTGATGTTTGGAAACCGCAATGAACTGTTGCAATATGCCGAAGATAGGGTTAAGCATCTTCGAGCCAACGGTTTTCCCCGTGCCACTATTTATGGAAAGATGGAGCTAGGTGGTCTTAATAAACTGTATGTTTTGACCGATACCCCTGACAAATTTGGTCTGCCGGTAGATCCCAAAGTTCCTGGACAGATTCCTTTCTGGAAAGATTGGGTTCAGCCTTATATTGGCTGGCTGATTCCGTTAGCTCTGGCAGGATCGGCTACCAGTTTTGTAACTACCCGTATACTGGCTAACAAGCATGGTAAACATGACGAAGGGGGGCATGAATAATGCAGTTGCTTCCTGAATACAAACAAGATGTTCCACGTGTAGAACGCTTCAACATGGTAGCCCGTCTGACACATTGGGGTCATACGGTAACCTTTTTGCTCTGTTTATTCACGGGGTTGGTGTTATTCTTAGACGGTGTTGACTGGCTGGCGGCTATCTTCGGAGGTTATTCCGGAGCCGGTCTAGTCCATCGTATCTCCGCAGTAATAATGACCTTGGTAATAGTATTCTTCGTAGTTTTTGATTTCAAAGGTATAATTAACTGGATCAAAGATATACTTCGTTTTGGCTTGAATGACATCAAGTTTTTATTGGTTTTCCCCTTGGAATTCCTAGGATTTCCAGTTAAGGTACCGCCACAGACTCGTTTTAACGGTGGTGAGAAAGGTAACTCTATTGTTACCTCAACCTGTGTGATATTGCTGGTACTAAGTGGATACATCATGTGGTTTCCAGCTATCTTTCCGGCTGGATGGGTTCGAGTTGCTTATCCCGTCCATGATATTGCCATGGTGTTTGCTACGGTTATGGTGTGTATGCACGCCTATCTGGGTTCATTCCATCCAGGTTCCGGTGAATCTTTCTGGGGTATGTGGAAAGGTACAGTTCGCTCTGATTGGGCAGAGCACCACCATGCTACCTGGTATGAAGAAACCTACGGTGAAAAAGCTCAGACTGACGAAGCCGAATAAGTGTGCTTTTCTGACACGAGACAATCTATACCACAGAATTGATCACCTTGGGGGGAGTTCTTACTCCCCCCCAAGGTGTCGTTAAGGAGTATTTTGTGAGGTGAAATAATGGATAATATCCCACCCGCCCCTCTGCCAGAGGGATACCTTGATTTTTTTCAGTCCATGGAAAGCTGGCAAAATGAGCAGACCATAAGATTACAGAAAACATTCGCACACACCAAGCACGATCTGGTAATGCGATTACGTGAGCAGAAAAAGCCACTTCTCAGTCAGATTAATCCCCATATTGATGGTGATTTGCTCCATGGTTTATTAGATCAGTTTCTGGTTTTCTTGGATGAAAATCGCCCTTCAGTAAGAGCTCTCACTCAGCAACTGAGAGTAAACTTGCCTAAGCTCGATTTCGATGATCTGATCAAATTCTTCCTAGTCCCTAAGGAAAGCGAGCTTATAGGTATCGCAAAACAAATAGAAATCCCTGGGGATTTTTTCATTTTCGCCTTGGATCATGCCTTGCGGCCGGTATTAAGAATCATAGCAGAATCCTATCAGGCTGATCTGGCAGCAGCTGATTTTCATTGGGATCTTCCTACTATCTGTCCTATATGTGGAGCCAAATCTCATGTCAGTCGTCTACGTCAGGATGATGGACAGCGCATGATGTTCTGTGACCGCTGTTTTTCAGAATGGAAAACCCGTTATTTGTTCTGCGTGCACTGCGGGTGTGATCATCCCAATGACATTTCCTATCTCAGTGTGGAAGGACAAGATGCTCGCCGTGTTTATGTATGTAAACGATGTCATGGCTATCTGAAAACGTATGATGAGCGAACTAGCGGACACCCTGTGGACATGTTCATAGAGAATATAAGCACTATTTATCTGGACATGCTTGCTCAGGAACAGGGCTATACTAACCATGACCAGGATCCACTTTCCTAAGTAAATCTTGAGAAGAGTCAGGCCTTGAAATATTTATTTCTCGGATTAACCGAAATAGATATTTCAAGGCCTGACCCCTTTACTTATTATAATGATAGTTTCCTCCTTGTATCATCAAAGCTTTGCCGTTAATGATCGCATCAGCAACTTTTTGGCGAGCATCTACCAGTATTCGCTGAAAGGTAGTCCGTGATATCCCCATTAATTGCGCACATTCCACCTGTTCGAGACCCAGCAGATCTTTCAGTCGCAATGCTTCCGCTTCTTCAATTTTTAAGATCACCTCTTCAAGATCTACCGCCGGAATACCAGCAGGCTTAAAATAGTCAGCCCTTGGTATGTGGCCGACCCGACGACATTTTGGTTTTCTAGCCATTGGTTTCACCTCCTGGGTTTTTTTCATCGGGTTGTTGTGTCTGCTCTATTAGGTACTCCACCAACTCATCTTCTTGGCCAAATCCAAACTGTAAGATCCCATCATCGAACTGACAATCAGTGACCCTGGCAATTACATTAACCAACTCCAAGGGTTGCGGATCAACATCGGATCTGATCACTTCCACTTTCGGATAAGATGATTGTTTGTATCCTTCCAGCAAAACAATATCTACTGGGTGAATCACCTGGGCAATTATTGTTTCCAAGGATTTTTCCTCTTCCCGACAATAGATCAAGGTCTCATGGGGGGTGCTCAAGTAAACCTGTTGGGCTCCCGCCGCAAAAAGCTTGCCAGAATCTGAATCATCCGGGGTCAGCATGTGGTGGCTATGCTTGATCACGGCGCTTTTTATGCCCATGAGTTGTAACTTCTCTATTACCCTTGTAAGTACGGTAGTTTTGCCGGAATTATGCCTGCCCACAAAAGAAATGACCGGTACCATACCACACCTCTTTCTTGTCATTAATTGTCACACAGAGTATAGTTAACATAAATACTATAAGGAGATAAAAAGCTATGAAAGAATACCGCACTAAGGACATTGTGGTACATTGGCAGCCTGATCGCTGCTCGCACTCGGCAATTTGTCTAAAACAACTCCCGCAAGTTTTTGACTTGGAGAAGAAACCCTGGGTAAATGTTGAGGCAGCCAGCCCCGAAGAGATAATTCGCACTATTGATAACTGTCCCTCGGGAGCTCTGAAATACTCTCTGCCGGCCGGATCAGCAGTAGATTCTGATCTTGGCCATGGCCCCGGTTCCAAGGATCACCAAGTGGCATCATCCACAGTAAATATAAAAGTAATCCGTAATGGCCCCTTAGTTATAGACGGTGGTTTTCAACTAAGTGATACAGATGGAAGCGTTAGCCAGCAAGCAGGCAAAACTTCCCTCTGCCGCTGTGGTCTGAGTGAAAAACGCCCCTTCTGTGATGGAACCCACCACCGCCAGGGCTGGAAAGTCGATTCTTAAGCTTTATCTGACTGCACCAGCCGTTGGGCTATGTCTCTGCATTGACGAAGTACTTTCTCCTCGTCTATGGTCTGTAGTTGCCGGTTTTCCATGACTATGTTTCCATCAATGATCACAGTGTCCACATCGCTGGCCTGGCCCGCATAAACCAAATTAGCCATTAGATCATAGCGAGGGGTCATATGGGGTTGATCTAGATTTATCAATATCATGTCCGCCTTATAGCCCGGAGCCAGACGACCAATTTCCTTTTCCAGACGCAGTACCTGAGCCCCCCCTGTGGTGGCGAGGCTCAGAGCCTGCTCGGCGGGAAGGACAGTAGGATCCATGCTGTTGACTTTATGTAATAAGGCACAAGTGCGGGTTTCCTGGATCATATCCAGATTATTGTTGCTGGAGGTTCCATCAGTACCCAGTCCTACTGCAAGTCCTGCCTCCAGCATACGAGGCACAGGAGCGATACCGCTGGCCAGTTTCATGTTGCTTTCCGGGTTATGGGCTACCCCCACCCCGTATTTTTTCATAATGGCTATGTCTTCATCACTGACATGAACACAGTGAGCAGCTATCACGGGAACTTCAAACACTCCCGTCTTTTCCAGTAAGGCCACCGGAGACATGCCATAGTCACGATCAATAGTATTTATTTCGTCGAGGGTCTCGGCTACATGTATATTGATTCCTGTCCCGGTTTCTTTAGCTAGAGCGACTACCTGCTTAAGATAATCCGGTGGACAGGTATAGGGAGCATGGGGCCCCAGTATCACCGTTATTCTTCCCTGGGCTCCACCCTGCCAATCTCGAACGAACTGGCGAGACTGGTCTATGGCCAGCTGGTTTTCGGACCCCACTCCGACCATTCCCCGGGATAACACAGCTCTTATGCCGGTTTCCTCTACCGCCTGGGCCACCCGATCCATATAGAAATACATATCGGTAAAAGTAGTAGTACCGGATTTAATCATCTCGATGATAGCCAGCAGCGCTCCCCAATACATGTCGTCACCAGTCAAACGATCCTCCATGGGCCATATCTTGGTCTCTAGCCATTCCATTAACGGCAGGTCATCAGCATAGCTGCGCAGTAGAGACATGCCAGCATGGGTATGGGTGTTTATTAATCCCGGCATCACCAGATAATTGGTACCATCGATCACTTTTTCATAATCTCCGGCGGGCGGTTCTCCTTCCCCTACCGACTGGATGAGACTGCCATTGATCACAACATATCCTTTTTCAATTATTTCTTTAGGACTGGTCATGGGTAGTATAGTAATATTTTTCAGTAGGATCCTCATATTATTATCCCTCCATCGATGGTTTAAGTATCGTTCTGTGGCTGCCCGTATTCCCGGAAAGATTGGTGAAGATATTTAACGTCCTCGACTGCTAAGCTGTTTACTGTTCCCAGAGATCGTGCTAGCAAACCTATCATAGCAGTTTTCTCAGCAATCACGCAGACCAGCAGCGCTTCTTCCAAATCCTGGCCCAATCCAACCAGTCCGTGATTAGCCAATAATACGGCTTTATGCTCCGTACCTAAAGCTCTACAAGCTGATATGGCCAATTCCTCACTGCCAGCCTGAGCATACTGGGCTACCGGAATGCTGTCACCTAAAACCTGAGCACTTTCCTCCAGTAACATGGGTATGGGCTGATGAGCAACAGCATATGCACAAGCCCAAGGACTATGTACATGCACGATTGCCCCCACATCAGGGCGTTCTTGATAAATCTTTACATGTAAAGGAAATTCCGAGGAAGGTTTGCGATGACCCTGGGTAATCCTTCCCTCTCTATCAAGCATCACCAGATCCTGTGGCTGTAGGGTTGCATAAGGCATACCGCTGGGGGTGATCAGTATGTGTTCAGTGGGTTCCAATCGACAGCTGATATTTCCCCAGGTTCCAGCCACCAGCCGCTGCCGGTATATTTCCTGACCGATATGGATCACTTGCTGCCGTTCCTGTTCGTGTTCCATGTCCCATCTGTCCTTTCCTCTACGGTCTAAGGTTGGTTTCATAGGGAGGGGTCAGCACTCCCCTTTCGGTTATTATTCCGGTGATAAGATGGTGGTCAGTTACATCAAAAGCAGGGTTAAAAACCTCCACCTCTCTCACAGTGAGGGGCACCCCTCGTAACTGGCGAACTTCTTCAGCAGCCCGCTCTTCAATGGGAATTTCTTTCCCGGAAGCAATACTTAGATCTATAGTTGACTGCGGGGCAGCAACGTAGAAGGGAACACCGTGGTATTGAGCCAAAACTGCTAGGGTGTAAGTGCCGATTTTATTGGCAGTATCACCATTGGCCGCTATGCGGTCTGCCCCCACTACAATAGAGTCAACCTGGCCCAATTTCATAATATAACCGGCCATACTATCCGTTATCAACTTGACCGGGATCTTATCCTGTATTAGTTCCCATACCGTTAGGCGGGCTCCCTGGAGCACCGGGCGAGTCTCACAGGCCCACACCTGTTCGATTTTCTGTTGGCGGAAGGCAGTACGAACAACTCCTAGGGCAGTACCATACCCACAGGTAGCCAGAGCACCAGCGTTGCATATAGTCATAATCCGGCTTGATCCATGGATAAGTTGGGCGCCGTGATGACCGATCAACTCATTGGTGCGGATGTCGTCTGCATACATAGCCCTGGCTTCCTCTACCAAAAGAGCTCCTAATTCTGTCGGGCTTTTGTCGGCATGCTCCTGATAGACATTGTCCATACGCTGCAATGCCCAGAATAAGTTAACAGCCGTGGGACGGGTGCTAGCCAATTCCTCTCGGATGTCCGAGTAATACTGAGGGAAATCCTCCTGGCTACCCTTATATTGAGTTACCCCCAAAGCCAATCCAAAAGCTGCCGTTACTCCTATCAGTGGTGCTCCCCTTACCTTTAGACTCCTAATAGCCTCGGCCACCTCATGAACAGAAGCACATGATTCATAAACCGCTTCATCAGGCAATCGGTTCTGATTGAGTATGACAACCCGTTCTTTTTCCCAGGCAATAGTCGTGATCACTTAGGCATAACCTCGGTTTCTTCTAGAATTCGAGCGCAGTCGCACTCGGGTGAATCGGATATATATTTGATACTCCTCATGATCAACTCCCGCAACTGTTGGATACGACTGGACATCATCTCTACCACTTCACTGTGAGTCAGGATGCTGGTTGAGATCCCTGCTGCAAAATTAGTAACAATAGATATATTCGCATAACAGAGGCCTAATTCTCGAGCCAGACATACTTCGGGAACACTGGTCATCCCAATCAAATGGCCTCCCATCTGCTTGAACATGGCTATCTCAGCAGATGTTTCAAAACGAGGGCCTTCCGTGCATACGTAAGTTCCTCCATTGTGGACAGCGACCTCCATTTCTTTTCCGCTGGTTACCAGGGCCTGACGCAATTCCGGACAGTAGGGTACGGTCATATCACAATGAACCACCCCTTGGTCACCGCCCTCATAAAAAGTTGTCTTGCGTGTGCGGGTAAAATCCAGGAATTGATCCGCCAGTACAAAGGATCCCGGTTTGAACTCAGAATAAAGCGATCCTACTGCAGCAGTGGCGATAATGTTCTTAACTCCTATCTCCTGCAGTGCCTTAATATTAGCCCGATAGTTCACCAAATGCGGAGGCACTTTGTGATCCATGCCGTGCCGAGGTATAAAAGCCACCTGCTGGCCCTGATAATCGCCCATCAAAATCTTCACCGGACCATAGGAAGTAGTTTGAATATGCTCACTGATATTATCTAAAATACCCGGATCGTATACTCCGGTTCCTCCAATAATAGCGGTTAAGGCCATACATTATTCCCCCTATCTTTGCTTGTATTATTTATTGTTCTTCATCTTCCGAACTTCGCTCAAACAGAGCATCGGCAAACATCTCCGCGGCAAAAGGTCTCAAGTCTTCCATCCCTTCACCAATACCAATGTATTTAACCGGTATTTTCAATTCCTGGGCGATAGCCAGGACAATGCCCCCCTTGGCAGTACCATCCAGCTTGGTGAGAATGATCCCTGAAACTCCGGTGGCTTCAGCAAAAATTTTAGCCTGACTGATAGCATTCTGTCCGGTAGTGGCATCTAAGACCAACAGTACTTCGTGGGGAGCCTCTGGCATTTCCCGTTCAATGATCTTACGCACCTTACCGATTTCCTTCATGAGATTAGTTTTATTCTGCAGACGACCAGCCGTATCGATAATAAGCACATCCGCTCGACGAGCTCGGGCGGCATTTATGGCATCATACACAACCGCACCCGGATCGGCTCCCTCTTGATGCTTGATTATCTCTACACCTATGCGATCCGCCCATATTTGCAACTGATCGATGGCAGCCGCCCGAAATGTATCACCGGCGGCTAAAAGCACCCGCTTATGCTCTTGCTTAAACTGATGAGCTAGTTTGGCTATGGAAGTGGTTTTACCAGCACCATTAACACCTACTACCAGAATAATCGAGGGGCCGTTTTCACTCAGTCGTAAGGTACTGCCCTCTTCAAATCTAAGCAAATTGACGACTTCCTGATGGATGATTGCCAACACCTGCTCTGGTTCCTGTAATTTCTGCTTCTTGACCTCATGCTGAACTTTTTCGACCAGTTCCAAGGAGGTATTCACTCCCACATCAGCCTGTATGAGGATCTCCTCCATCTCCTCCCAGAAGTCATCATCAATGCGATCAGAGCTTCTTATCAAGGACTCCAGGCGACCACTTAGATTCTGCCTGGTTTTCTGCAGTCCCTTTTTGAAACGATTGAACCAACCTGACTTCTGACGCCGTTTCGTGTCCTTATCCTCGCTGTCATCCGCAAGTGCTTCTGGAGAGTCTGCTGGCTGTCCCGCCTGTTCCTGTATCAGTTCGACTTCATCTTCTCTTTTCTTTCCCTTAAACCGATCAAAGATTGCCACTTATGTCCACCTCTTTGCTTATCCTGCCAGGGTCTCGGCCTGGCTCAACTCCAGAGTAAATATCTTAGATATGCCTTTTTCCGGCATAGTCACCCCATATAGATAGTTGCCACATTCAATGGTAGCCTGACGGTGAGTGATTACCACAAACTGCATCTGCTCAGCCATGCTCTTTAGAAACTGGGTATAGCGCCCTAGATTGGTTTCATCCAGCGAGGCATCAATTTCGTCCAGTAAACAAAAGGGTGTAGGCTTAAGCCTTAACAAGGAAAACAAAAATGCTATGCAGGTCAAGGCTCGTTCCCCACCCGACAGAAGATTCAATGATTGAACCTTTTTGCCAGGGAGTTTTACATCAAAATCAATACCAGCTTCCAATCGATCATCTTTGTTTTCCAAAACCAACGCTGCTTCTCCTCCATTAAAGATTTCCACAAAGGTCTCCTGAAAGCTTTGGTTGGCTACCGTTAGAAACTGCAGAAAGCGTTTTGTCATTAGATTCTCTGTCTCTTTTAACAGGCTCCCCAAGGATTTCTCCGCCTCGCTCAAATCCTCCATCTGCTGGGAGAGAAATTCATAGCGCTGGGAGATCTGCTGGTATTCTTCAATGGCATTGAGATCAACCGGTTCCAACTGGCTCATTTCCGCTTCGATTTCACTCAAGCGTTGACGCCAACGCCGCACCCCTCCCTCTACTTCACTACAGATCTTATCATTGTGATCCTCTCCTGGGAATCTTTCTGTCCAACGATTCAGCAATCCAGCTTGTTCAGTTTCCAAACGAGCCACTATTAATTCATTCTGGTGTATTTGTTGCTGTACCTGTTCGAGTTGCTGTTGAGCTGGTTCTATTGACCTGGCCTTGGTGTCGATGCTTTGGCGGCCTTCCTCCTCAGCCTGCTGCTCCTTTTGTAGCTGTGTGAGTATCTCTTGCAGTTGGCTCCGGCTTTCCCCTATCAGCAGTTCCAATTGGGTGATGCGCTTTTCTTCCTGGCTGATTTCCTGGGCCAGCCTCTCATAAAGGCTATGGGCTTCCTGGGCTGATTGCCGATAGGAACTATCTATCTGCTCCATTTGTTCCATACTGCGCTGCAAATTTTCCAATTCCCTTGCTTTAGTTTCCAGTTGTTCACGATAGGAGGCTACGCGGGCTCGATGTATTTCGATTTCTCGGCGGGAATCATCGCCACTCTGTCGGGTCTGTTCCAGTTGCTGGGACAGTTCATTGCTGCGCTTTTCCCGCACTTCTATCTGCTGGTTAAGAGATAGTATTTCCTCCTCCAATTGCTTTATCTGTTGATGTAGATCATTTATTTCATCTTCACAAACACTGTGATCATCGCTTAAGCGCTCTTGTTGCTGTTCATACTCCTTGATCTGCTGCTGAAGCATCTGGATATGGATCCGATCTTCAGTAAGACTGGCCTGCAACTGCTCGGTGGTTTTATTTAGCTCCATTATTTCCTGGTTAATGGTATCGATCTGTGCCTGAGAAGTTTTGATGTTAAGCTCAACTTCCTGGAGAGATTCCTCTAAAGAACGCTCTGCCTGACGTCTTTGCAACACTCCTTCAAAACGATTGCCTTTAACTCCTCCGGTTAAGGCTCCCCCGGCTGCGAAGATCTCTCCTTCCAAAGTAACCATACGTAAAGGGAATTGATACTTCTTCAATAAGCCGATGCCGCTGTCCATATCTTCGATCACCAGCACCCGGCCTAGTAAATAATCCACCGCTGGTTGATATTCCCTGGGACAACTTACCAGACGGGCAGCTAAACCCAGCACACCAGGATGGGCTTGCAGGGTTTTAATCGTCTTTTCTTCCATGGGAGCAGCCTTAAGTACATCCAAAGGCAGGAAAGTCACTCGGCCTGCCTGTTTCTTTTTCAGATAGTCAATAGCCCGGCGGGCTTCGCTTACCTGATTTACTACAATGTTTTCCAGACCCTTACCGGCGGCAGTCTCAATAGCTACTTCCAATCCAGCCGGTACCTCGATCATCTCGCCTACTACTCCGATTATACCTGGGAACAAACCCCGATGATCATCCCGCATCAGTAGTTTTACCCCCTGAGCATAACCTTCGCGCGCCTTTTGCCGCTCCCGCACAGCTAAAAGCTCGTTTTCTATTCTCATTCTCCGCCGCTGGAGATCCACCAGTTGCGCCTCGCTAGCTTTCCGCTGAGTCTCCCAACCTGACTTTTTCTCTGCCCAGTGGTTCATTTCCAGGTTAGTTTGGTCAACTCGAGATTCAATTTCCCTCAGTTTATGATGGCTGCGTTCCAGTTCTTCTCCCAAACGCTGCCTTTGAGAATTAAGTTCCTCTTTTTGAATTTCTCGGCGTTGGCATTTTTCCTTGAACCGGGTTAGCTTTTCTTCTCCGTCTTTGATCTGATTGCGATTGGTGCTTTCTTCATTACGGGCCTGGAATAATTCCGTTTTGAGGTGTTCCAGACTAGCTTCGTATTGGGTTATTTCGTCCACCAGCTGTCCCTCTTTGACATTGAGTGCCTGGAATTCCTTTAACTTCAGCTCATACTTTTCCGATGCTTGCTTAAATTCTTCCCTAACCCGGGCCAAATCCTGGCTAATGCCTTCGCCCATCTGCTGATATTTCAGTTGATCATCGACGGCAATTTGGCTCCTTTCCCGGGCATTCTTGAGGCGTTCCTCACACAGTTGCAATTCACTGTGCATGGATTGAATATTAGCTTCCCGACCATAGCATTGTTCTCTTAACTGCTCTACCATAGTACGTTTGGACTCAGTGGATACAGTCATCTTTTCTAGCTCGCTTTTCGCCTCATCAACCTGTTTCTGTAGAATAAGCTTATGTTCATGCAGTTGTTGGTTTTCATCCAGACGGTGTTTTAGGGTTCCTTCCATGCGCTGCAGTTCGTACTGCAGCAGAGTTCTTTCTATAATATCCTGTTCCTGAGATAGTTTTTTATAAGCCTCTGCCTTTTGGGCCTTGACATAGACCTGTTCTTTACGGTCGACCAGTTCACTCAGGATATCCTGAACGCGAGTCATATCCGCCTTGGTATTGGCTATCCTGCGTAAGACTTCTTCCCGCTGCTGACGGTGCTTAGTTAGCCCAACGGCCTCTTCCAGATATAAACGGCGATCCAGAGGATGTCCATTCAATACCTGTTCCAGTTCTCCCTGCCCCACTATGGAATAACCACGTTTCCCTACCCCAGTTCCTCTAAACAAGGCCTGAATGTCTTTCAAGCGTACCCGGGTGCGGTTTAAGTAATATTCACTTTCGCCAGATCGGAACAGTTTGCGAGCTAGAGAAATTTCAGTCGCATCAAGATCCAATTGATGATCGCTGTTATCCAGCGTGATTTCAACACTAGCCATACCCAATGCCCTATTCTGGTCAGTGCCACTGAAGATAACATCCTCATTGCGCTGTCCTCTAATAGTATGAACATTGGCTTCGCCCATGACCCAGCGAATGGCATCTATCACATTGCTCTTGCCACAGCCATTAGGCCCTACAATAATATTAATACCGGGCTGCAACAGGATCTCGGTATGGTCAGCAAAAGACTTGAAGCCTTTCAATTCCATGCGCTTTAAGTACATTATTGTTCCCCCTGAAAATCTATCAATTGTACGTCTCCAGTGCTAATGGACCACAGTTTCCCATCAGCTTCGATCAACAGGTTACCATTTTCATCAATATCCTTATTGATCCCTATGATCTGATCTTTTCCATTATTGACTGAAATGGGCTGTTGCAAGTGGATACAAAATTGTTTATATGCCTCTAAAAAGGGCGCGAATCCCTCTTGCAGGAAAGAGTAATAATCCTGTTGCAGATCCTTGAGTAGATGAGCAGCCAGCAGATTTAGATCGCAGTTTTGTCCGGTAACTGCAATCAGTGACGTAGCCAGACCACGCACCTCGACCGGTAGATCCAGTAGGGTTTGATTCACATTGAGGCCTATGCCAGCTACTACATAAGCAAGTCTATCCATCTCACCGCTGGCTTCCAATAGAATACCGCCGGCTTTTAGCCCATCGATCATTACATCATTGGGCCATTTGACCCTGCAAGGGTAGTTGATATAATTCTGTAGTGACCTGGCACAGGAGACAGCCAACACCAGTGATAACAGCGAGGCTCTCTGCAGATCCAGATTAGGCCGCAGGATAAGACTAAAATACAGTCCCCCCTGGGGAGACGACCATTTTCGTCCCATACGACCCCGACCACCGGTCTGGGTGGCAGCTAAGACCAGGGCCCCGTCCGGAATAAGGGGCTCAGAATCCAGCAATTGGCGCGCCCACCGGTTAGTTGATTCGGTTTGGGTGGCAAAATAAAGAGGACTTCCCCACGGGGAGTTATGCAGATGCTTCTCAAGTAAGGATGGGATTATTGCCTGTCCCCCATTGTGCAGGCAATATCCTTTCCCTTTCACTGCGGCAATATCATAACCGGCTTGCTTGAGAGTTTCGATATGTTTCCATACTGCTACCCGGCTAATATCCAAACTCTGAGCTAATCGGGCACCGGAAACAAAACCCGGATATGCTTTCCTGAGTTCTTCTAGTATTCTATCCTTCATATAGCTTCCTTTCTGGTTGCTATGGTCTAATTAGACAAACACTGCAAAAATCCCTTTTGTGTACTCCAAAGGGATCGCATGTAGGAATAAATGTTTTTCGCTGCGCACCAGAATAGCATTTACCTATCCAGTCGTCTAGAATCGTTCTATACTTCCCTCTACTCGCGGCTCAGCTAAATAGACGCCAGATATCGTTCTCGAGTCAATACAGAGGTAATGCCCCTATGCATGTCTCCTATCCCCATGCTGCCGGATGATAGGGTCTGATCAGATTTTACTTTAAGTTCCTTTAACCCGAACTCGGTTTGCAGCGCAGCAATATTGATGCGCCCTGGCCCTACTAACTGAGAATATTCACGAGGCGGACAAAAAAGGATGGGCTCCTGGACAGATATCTGGGATGATAAATGGTTTTTTAATAGACAACGAGCTTGCTCTAAGGCCACTTTTTGCAAGACCAGTTCTCCAAAAGCTGGATGAAAAGGCCCCGCTACCACAGTGTCCGATTGTTGTAGTTCCTCACTGGGATGCAATCCCATACGTATCACGGGTATATGAGCTCGCGTAAAGAGACCATACATGTTAGCCGTTATTTCAACAGCCTCTTCTAAACTGAGTGGTTCATAGTTTCCAGCCCGAAACTCCTGTTCTAGTTCTGTTCCGGCAATGATTAGGGTAGGATATATTCGCACCATGGCCGGGGACAGAGCAATAGTCCGGCGGGTCGTCTCCAAATCCCGCTGTCGATTATCACCAGGTAGGCCTACCATTAACTGGATCCCCAGCCTGATACCGCTGGTATGAATCATTTCGCTGGCTGCAACTACCTGAGCTGATTGATAACCACGACCGGAAAGTCTTAAAACTTCGTTATCTAAAGACTGAACTCCTAACTCTATAGTGGTCACTCCGCGTTGCTGTAGAGCCTCTAGCCTATTGATATCAATAGCATCGGGACGAGTAGATAGTCTAATGCCTCTAATATTTCTGTTCTTTAGATAGGGCTGGACACACTCCAGATAATCGTTTTGGAGCTGTTCCGGTAAGGAGGTAAAAGTCCCGCCAAAAAAGGCCACTTCTACATCGGATTCAGAGGGTATGGTTACAAGAGCAGTCTCAATAATCTCTTGCACCTGCGAAATGGAGGGTGGGTGCTGGGTAGCACTAATCTTTTGCTGCTGGCAGAAACAGCAACGGAAAGGACAGCCCAGGTGAGGAATGAATATAGCAATATTGCGAGTTTGTTTCATCCATTTAACTTCTCCGAAAAAAGGTTGTTGATCAACTGCTCATCATTCAATACTTTACAGGCGGCATTTTGTTGGGCTTCCTTTTTGCTGTGGCCTGTCCCGGTAGCCAGCAAACGGTCTTGATAGAATACTCCGGCTACAAAGCTACGATCATGGGCTGGGCCGGTTTCTTCTAAAATGCTGTAACTGACATTGTCACGGCTTTTCCCCTGTACCAATTCCTGCAGACGGGATTTGTAATCATAGTGGTCGCCCGCCTCACTTTTCTGAATTGCTTCTTCCAGATGAGCCAGGATAAAATCGCGAGCAGCTGCATAGCCCTGATCAAGGTATACCGCGCCAATAACTGCTTCCACTGCATCAGCCAAGATAGAGGGACGGTTTCTGCCCCCTGATTTCTCCTCGCCTTTTCCCAAAAGCAGGTATTGCCCCAGATTCAGCTGTCCCGCTACTTGACTGAGGGCTGGCTCACACACTACCCGGGCCCTGATTTTTGTGAGTTCACCTTCAGCCTGTTGGGGATATCGGGTATAAAGGTATTCGGCTACCACAAAGCTCAGTACCGCGTCTCCTAGAAACTCAAGGCGTTGGTTATTGGTTATCAGATTACTTTCCTGAGCATAGGAGGGATGAGTCAAGGCCGTAGCCATAAGCTCGAAGTCCTTACAGGGCACGGATTGTTCTTTTAAAAAAGCTTGTGCAATGTGTTTATCATATGCTTTCATTTTTTACCTGTTCAAGATAGGCCCATAAAGCCTCTATCAATAGTCCCATGGTAGGGTAATTTTCCAGATCTTCCTCGGGAAATTCCACATCGTATACGTCTTCCAGGGCCATTATCATTTCTACGATATCGATGGAATCTGCATCGATAGATTCAAAACTCGTTTCCATGGTGATATCGTCTGCATCGATATCCAATTGCTCAGCCAATAGTTTACAAGCGAGTTCAAAAAACTCCTGCATTTTTATCCCTCCTGATTATCATCTTGGTTGGGTATGGCATTCTCCAAAGCGGTCAGGGACTCCTTCTGTAGTTCAAGGATACCTTTTCCAACACAGTCAGCAGCTACACATATGCCATTGAAAACGGCTTCCTGGTTGGAACTACCATGGCATACTACACTGATCCCATCTATACCCAGCAAGGGTGCGCCTCCATACTTAGTATAATCCAGTTGGGCAAAGAACTTGGGCAGGGTGCCCAGTTCCCGACTGACTCCCTGGGCGATGAAAATCGCCATTCCTTCGATGGTTTTTAAGATGATGTTGCCTACAAAACCATCACATACCACCACATCAGCTTGATCAGCAAATATGTCCCGGCCTTCAATGTTACCGACAAAGTTCAGTGAACAATTATCCTTGAGCAGAGCATAAGCTTCCAGGCTAAGCTGGTTGCCTTTGCCTTCTTCCTGCCCATTGTTGATGAGAGCTACTCGAGGTGAGGTTATGTTTAGAACCGAAGATGCATAAAGGCTACCTAGGATTCCAAACTGCAA
>DBRE01000038.1:3086-4572 GCA_002305535.1 Syntrophomonas sp. UBA1376 | reverse complement strand
AACTCCGACCGACGAGTCGGTCATGATAAAAGTATAGCCGTTTATCGAATAAATGGTCAATAGAATGCAGTCATAATATACTAAGGTTTTCCCAGGCAAATAACGATATTTAAATACAAATGTAACTAATTTATCTCAACTAATGAGACCATGAAAAAGGAGTTGGCGATGATCAATAACATCAATTATGTATCGTCTCAAGTCAATGAGCTTAATAATAGCAGTACCCAGGTTCGCAATACCTCTACTACGAAGACTTCAGCTTTTCGCGAGCAGCTTCAAAACGAGATAAACAAAACCAAGGCCGGCACTTCTTCTCCGGCCACCAATCAGCCTGACCTGAACCACCTGATCAACGCCGGATCAGCTGCGTCTTTATCTCTTTATACCAACACCAGTATAAAAGCCGCCGATTGGTTACCCCTAAAACCCAGCGATTACAGCATGGAGAAATTTACCGAGAAAATCGCTCATGCCAACTACCAGCAAAGTTTATTGGATCCTGATGTACTGCCCCGCTGGGTAACCAAGCCAGAGCCAAATATCAGCCGCAGTACTGATATGAGCGCACCACCTACCTTTGAGGAAACCGTGGGCGGGGTGATGCGCATCGACCATACGGTCAGTGGTAAGGTGAATAATTTTATACCCTGCTATCAATGGCGAAAAACCAGTAGCGGTGATGGTGCCTTGGGAAGTGTCTATAACCAGCAAACCCCCTGGGGATTTCGAACCATGTTCATTCGCGATGATAGTGCCCGCACTCCGGAAGGATACAGTGAGAATGGCTACCAGCAGGAGATTAACATTTACTTGGAATCCAATTATAAAGAAAGCCGGCAAAATGCCAGCTCTTCGCCTCCAGCGGAACTTAATTGGCAGCAGCGCTTGCAGTTTTACAATAACCCCGCTGCCACATTGCTGGCTAACCTGCTTCTTAACTCAGATAAGGCTTAATGCAAGAGGGGACGGTTCTCTCNNAGAGAACCGTCCCCTCTTGCATTCTTCTCGCATTATAGTTTTACTGCCAATCGGTCTTTGAATACACCGTTTGTCCGGTCAGATAGGCATAGTTGGCCTTATTGGCTGCCAGACCCGCCTGTAAGCTTTTCAGTTCCAGTTGCGCCTTGGTAACAGCGTTTTGTGCGCTCTCCAGAGTTTCTACCCCTGGCTGCATACTGCGCAGTGGTATCATGCCCAGATCATACTTCAACTGTTTTAATTCAAGATCCCGCTGTTTTTCCTCCAGCTGTTTCTGCGATAGACCTATTTGCATCTCCAGAGCATCCATTCCGTGGTATAACTGCTCCACGGTAGCGTAGGTATCACGCTTAGTCTTCTCGTATTCCAGATCCTTGACATTCCGCTGTATCTGATCCATATACGCATCTTGACCATCAAATGATGGCCAGTATACTTTTATTTGTTCCAAATCCCTGGCGGTCTGCGCTCCCAACATCAGAACCGATTGATCAGCAGCCCTGGT
>DBRE01000038.1:373-3071 GCA_002305535.1 Syntrophomonas sp. UBA1376 | reverse complement strand
GGCTCTTAAAGTAGCTATGGAAGCAGCATATTGCTTTTCTTGTATTTTCAGACCATCTTCCAATTGTTCCACTTTACGCAACAAGGTATTATGGTCGAATGTAGAAACCATTCCTAAACCCTGCGCCAGGTCGAATAGCTTCTTTTGCTGATCCATTTCGGCCAAAGTCAGTTTAGTGGCCTCCATATCATTGGCCGCCATCAAGGCAGCAGTATAAGCATTCACCACGTCTTTTTCCACGCGCCCCTGCTCAGACTCCAGCTGTTTTTTCAAGGTCTTGAGCTGGATAGTAAGCTGTTCATAACTATTGACTATCATCTGACCCTCGGGGTTAACGAGCAGTTGATCGGGGGAGAAAAAGGTTACCAGATCAGCAGCATCATCCCGCAGTATATTAGCCCGATCCACCTGTAATTTGAGGCTGGTCACCTCAGGATTTTTGCTGGTCGCTATGGCTACCGCATCAGCTATACTCAGCTCTTCAACAGCGGCCTTGGCCACCAGAGGATTTGCCATAACCAGGGTTATTGCGATGAAGACTGCCAACAAACCGCGTATTTTTATGTATCTCACTACAAACACTCCCGTCCGACTGACTGGTCAGTTTTTATTTACATTATATACTATCCACCAACCGCGTCAAGCCAAGAATTGCCGGCAGGATGGAGCCATCCCCCTGTCAACCTTACCTATAGATCAGTTGGATATTTTCCGCCTGCCCATCCCAGTGGAAATTCACTATCCCCAGATCCCGAAGATAATCGATGGAGACTATCTGCAGCCCGTCCTGGGTATTAAAACTCAGGGGGTAGCGCACATCATTAACATATAACGTACTACTGTGATGAAAATAGGTCACACTGTGCAAAGGAGCACGATTACCCTCTCGAACCAGTTGAATGGCATTACGGTATTCCATATATAATTTGCCGTCTTTCACCCAGTAAGGCCAAGTAGTCGGCTCACCATTTAGGCTTACAAAGCGCCATTCGCTGGTAGTCGTCGAAGGTGGCTCAATATTAACTGTATAATTATCAGCATCCCATTCTACCTGGGCACCCAGCGTCTCCGCTATTACCCTTAAAGGTACCATAGTCCGGCCATCAATGATCTGCGCAGGTACTTCTGTTTTTAACTCATAGCCGTCTAAAACGATCTTTACCGGCGTAGCCGCCTGCCAAACACCACCTATAGCGAAAACAAATAGCAGCGCAGAAATAACTATTACTGATTTGCGATACACGATAACTCCTCACTTTCCATAACCATTCTTAACCATATACTACCTTATTGAACTGCCCAAAGTACAGTAGCAGGGAGACAGACAGAAGGAAAAAGGTCATTGTAACGAAAACGCTCCAAGCTGTCATTGCGAGCCCCCCGAAGGGGGCGCGGCAATCTCCAAACTCAAACCGGAAATTGTGGCAGAGTTCGCGGCAGGGGTGCAGCCTGTAACTTGGAGTTATCAATGTGCTAATTCATCACCAGATCAATTCAGGCAGGGAAGAGGCTACTTATGTCGAATAAACCTATACTTAATAATACTAGAAAGGTTGTGGGATGGAATGAAAAAAAGAAGTGTACTTTTATTGATGCTGGCTGGATTACTTATCCTGGCCATGGCCGCCCCGGTATCTGCGGCCGATGACATTCGAGTAATGGTAGATGGGGTGCTGGTGGATTTCCCGGATCAAAAGCCCTTTATCAATAAGGATAACCGCACCATGGTACCAGTCCGCGCACCTATGGAAGCTCTAAAAGCAACTGTCATGTGGGATCCCAAGACCCAGCAGGCCACTATCAATAAGGATAACCGCAATGTGGTCTTCACCGTTGGATCCTCCAGTTATACGGTTCAGGGTGCAAAAAGAATGATGGATACTGCAGCTGTTATCGAAGGCGGCCGCACCGCGTTCCCGATCCGCTTTGCGGCTGAGGCTCTGGGAGCCACGGTAAGCTGGGATGGTGCAACCCGTACCGTTGTGATTTATTCCCGCCTGAGTGATAAAACGAATGTTATCGGGGCTGCCGATATTGACCGTTTCCGGGTTTACAAATACAATGAATCGGTCAAATCTCCTCTGGGATCTTTTGCCAGCCAAAACAGCGATTTGGCGAGCCATATTGTCAAGGAATGTTCGTCAGTGCTGGGTCTTTCCTCCAATCAGCGTTTCATAACCGACCAACAGTTGATCTGGCAGGGTTCTAGCCTGTATTACGTGCGCGGTATTTTACAGACGGATAACGGTGATAAAACCTTTACCGAACAGGATATGGAATATGGTCTCAGTATAGATAGTGACCGCACCATCAGCCCCACAGTAGAGAAATTAACCTTAGGCAAGCCCCGCTTGACCAAATAACATCCTTCAAAACTATATAGTTGCACCCAGCGGAGGCTTCAGCCTCCGTTCATCTTTTTGAGGACTGTCATCGCTGCAGCAAAACATTCCTCATCGTGTCATTGCACCCTTACGGGTACCACTGATTGCAGTCCCTTCAGGAATCAGTCTTGGGTTGCGAACCCCTGAAAGGGGCATGGCAATCTCCGTGTCATCGCACCCTTCGGGCACTCCCGATGTATCCTTGCGGATACGATTAATGTTGCGAGGAGCGGAGCGACGTGGCAATCTCAAAAACAAATAATAAAATCTAGGTTAATCTGCGTCTAGACTAAATCATACTAATCTGCGAAGAT
>DBRE01000038.1:0-364 GCA_002305535.1 Syntrophomonas sp. UBA1376 | reverse complement strand
GAGTTGCAGGATCCCAACCTACGGTTGCACCCAGAGCTTCGGCCAAGAAACGAGCCGGCAGCATAGTTCTGGAGTTGCTGATTTCGGGAGCTACGTCCATGGTTACAGCAGAGCCATTGACGGTCAAGGTGGTGCTGCCGATAACAGCTTCCACAGTGTTTTCGCCCTTGGTTACAGTAACCTTCTGAGCAGCGGCATCCCAAACGATATCGTCTTCAGCTACGCCCAGGGCGAGAGCCAAGTAACGATAAGGTACATAGGTGCGGTCATTCTTAATGTAAGGAGCAACGTCCATTACTTTAGTCAGACCATTTACAGTGTAGATGTTGGAGCCGATTACAAATGTTCCGGATCCAGTTCCACC
>DBRE01000005.1 GCA_002305535.1 Syntrophomonas sp. UBA1376 | reverse complement strand
ATCACCATCCCCGCTGTAGCAATCGGGTTAGCAATATCATTTTCCACGATAGGTTTTTTCCCGGCTTTGTGGGGAGCATTAGCTTTCAGCGGAGTCTTGTTTCTGGTAGCAATATTATCTAATGGGGGTATGGGAGGCGGCGATGTAAAGTTGGCCGCAGTTATCGGAGTTTTTACCGGTATTCCCGGAGCGATTGTTACCTTGTTACTGGCCTCCTTTTTGGGGGCGATATTTGGCATCACTCTGATGGCCCTAGGCAAAGCCGGACGCAAAACCCCAGTAAAATTCGGCCCTTTCCTGGCCATAGGCGCCTATACAGCTTACCTGTTCTCCAACCAGATCGTCGCCTGGTATATGGGGATGTGGTAGGGAGNNATGATCACGCTGAAAGAAAAAATGAAAAATAGAAAATCATAAAAATCTGCGTAAATCTGCGTCTAAAAAAACAAAGAAATTTAACATAGATTAGTTTTAATTGGGAGGGATTTAGCTTGTTTATCAGCAGGACGTCAACCGGGTTGGATATAGGTAGCCAGTCGATCAAGCTGGTGCAGGTTCAAGGGAGGGGAAGCAAGGCTAGGGTAAAAGTATTTGGCCAGACACCGACTCCCAGAGGCCTAATGGAAAATGGATTTATAACTGACCCTGACGTAGTGGGCCGGGAATTGGGCAAGCTGGTAGACAAGCTGAAACTGCGGGGAGCCAAGACTGTTTCCGCCTTATCGGGACAGCAGGTCTATACTCGTCTGCTAACCCTGCCGGCTATGAAACTGGATGAGATGAGGCATGCAGCACTTTACCAGGCTACCAGTTTCTTGCCCATCAGTATAGAAGATGTCACCACCGACATTTATCCGGTAAGATACTTTGAGGATGAGGAAGGGAAACAATGCGAGGTGTTCTTTGTAGCTGCCCGAAAGGCCCAGGCAGAAAACCTAATCCGCACCTGCCAGGTAGCCGGTCTGAAGTTGAATCGGGTGGAGATAGAACCTTTGGCCCTGCATACTCTGTACCGCCAACAGTTGAACGGTGATCAGGTCAAAGGAGTGCTAAACATTGGATCCACGCGCAGTTATCTGGCTATTTTCCAGGAGAACATCCTCGTTTTTGTCCGTTTCATCAGCTTTGGTTGCGCTGCTTTCTATCAGTATATGATGGATTCTGGGGCCAACGATGTGACATTGGAAAAACTAGACTGTCTGGATCCGGGCTGTGAAACACTGATGCGTGATCTGGTAAGTGAACTGAACCGTTCCTTGGATTACTTCCGTCTGCAGAGCAAGGATGAGCAACTGAGCGAGATCATCCTATGCGGTGGAGGTGCCCAGGTGGCAAATATTGAAGAATATTTGAGCCGGGAAGTGGGGCTCCCGGTACAGGTGGGTGATTTTACATCCCAGATCCAGCTACCGGATAGTATCGATGATAAGGAAAAAAGCGCTCTGATTTTTGAGTATCCAGTGGCCCTGGGGTTAGCGATGCGGGGGGTGAAATAATTGAGACCAGCACAAGAGCCTAGGATCAATCTCCTGTCCTACCTCCAGGAGGAAGCGGAGCAGCAGCACAAAACAAGGTTAACCCTCGCCATTTTGGCAGGGGTAGCAGTAATACTGTTGGTGGTAGCTGTATCAGTCTGGTCGAACCAAAACCAACAGATCAAGGCTTGGAAAGAGCAGAATCAGCAACTGAAAAACCAGGTGGAGGAATTGAGCCAGGTAGCAGCCATAGCAGGGGAACTGAGTGACCTGGAAACGGAGGAATTGGGTTCACGCCAGGCCTTACTGGCCGAACTGGAAGAAAAACGCACCATTGATCCGCAACAAATATTAGACATTTATGCACTGAGTGTTCCTGATATCACCATTGGCAAGATGGATATCAAAGATGGAGGGGAAATCACTATCAACGCTTATACGGGTAGCCAGGCTAAGCTGATAAAGTTTCTGGAAAAGCTGCAGCAAGAAGACTTTGTAAAGGAAATCCAGCGTCTGTCTTCCAAACGTAATGATAAAACCGGTGAAATAGGCTTCACCCTGGTAATAGCAGGGGAGGTGAGCAGCCAATGATGCTTTCGCAACGGGAAAAGGGACTTATCGTTCTGGCTGTTTTTACCCTGGCCATATTCGTTTTTATCCGCTTTATATACCTGCCTGGACAGGACAGGATCGCTGACCTGGAAGCTACTAACCAACAACTTGCCCAGGAGCAGCTTAGGTTGGCAGCCATTCTCCAGCAACAGGATGAAGGCCTACCGGTAGAAGAAAGCAGTGACCTGGATCTGGTCAGTGAACAACTGCCTACCCAGGAGGAGATGATACCGGTGCTGAGATTCTTGGATGAAAGCACCAGGAAATTTGATGTGGAACTATCTTCCCTGGAATACCGAGGTGCCAAAGAAGGGGAGGAAGGGCAGACCCGCACTCTTACTTTTACTGTGGATACCAGCGGTTCCATATTTGATCTAACAGACTTCTTACAAGAACTATTGACAGCCCCGCGCTTTATCAGTGTTGCCGATGTATCACTGAATGGACGCAAGGTGGAAAGGAACAGCGTAGCCACTGAAGAGGAGAATATTCCCACCTATTACATAGCTCCCCCAGGTGTTCCCCAGGCCAAACTGGAACGAGTCAAGGTAGAGATAGTGGATGAACTATCGAATGGTAGCCAGCTCGAGCAGAGGGTAGCGGAAAGCTTTATTCCGGATAAGTTTGACATGAAGGTAACTATTAACGCTTACTATGTACCCGAACAACCAATAAATGGAGAGGATTCAGGAGGAACCCAGACCGATGCGCCCACGGATCAGACGAAAAACGCTGACGATGACTCCGAGGGGAGGATATAGTTGATGGCCAATCAACATATATCATGGTACAAATCCCTCGTGATAATCATAGCTGTGATGGTATTGATTCTGACCGGTGCTTCCACCGTCCAGGCTCAGTTACAGTTTGCAAATACGACATTTCTGCCCTTCGATGGTCAGCAAGCCATGACTCTGTCGGGTTCATCGGGTGAGATTTTCATCTATCCTAATGGCAAAACCTACCTGCAGGTGACCTATCAACAAGAACTTGGCGGCGGAGAGCGAGATCTGGTGATAAAGAAACTGGATTCTGAAGGTAAGGAGCAGTGGAAACAAGTATACGAGCGACCAGGACAGGACACCTTGGTGATCCTGCATACCCAGGAAAACGGATTTGTACTAGGTATCCACAATCAACAGGCCAACCAGAAAACAGTGCGGATCATGCAGTGTGGAGGCAATGGGGAAGTAGCCTGGCAACGGGATCTGCCTTTAGAGCAAATTACAGCTGTGGCCAGTACTAATGACAAGGGCATTATAGTAGCGGGAGTAAGTGACGACAATATTCATCTAGTAAAGTTAGATGATCAGGGCATCTGGAAAAATAGTAAGCGCAACATCAAACAATGGGAAAAGATCTGTGTAAGTGGCGGTAGCCAATATGCCAGTGAAATACTCCAGGTGTTAGATGAGGATGGATACACTGATGGCTATGTATTGACAGGTACCACTGACCATAATACTAACGGCGGGCAAGACGTATTTTTGATGCGTCTGGATGCCTATGGGGAAGTCAAATGGAGTCGTAATTTTGGCACAGAAAGGGACGACGCAGGCACCACAGTGGTTCCCATGGCAGATGCGAATGATAAAATATTGGGTTATCTAGTAGCCGGTAATACAGACAACCGACGAGGAGATCAGGATCTCTATCTGATTTATGTAGATAGCTACGGTCACCTGCGGTCTTGGCCTGGTTATCAGTATGTGCCTGACGGACGTAAGGAACGTACCTACGGTGGGTCTGGTGACCAGAGGGCACTTGCTCTGGTGGCAGTACCCGATAGCTTCAAAGATAGCCGCAAATGGCGGGGAGAAGATATCAAGGGCCGAGGTGGGTGTGTCCTGGTGGGAGTAGATATAGATGATGAAGAGATCCTTGCTGTACGCTTTGATGAAACAGGCCATGTGTTATGGGAAAAAACTCTGCCTATTGCGGGGGACATCCTTGTAGTGGGCACCATAGCTAAAGGGGATGGCAGTACTCAGTACCTGGTCTACAGTGCATCCTATCCCGGCAACCGCGGACAGAATCTGGAAGTGTATGCCCTGAAAGTCTGTCTGCAGGGTGGTAACGAGGATGATGACAAGACTATCCCTCAGGATGATCAAATGGAGACCAATCATGAAGTAGTGACCTGGGAAAAACGTACTCTTGAATATGAAGCATTGAGTGACATAGGCAAGGAAATCAAAGATTTATTGGCTCAACAGTCTTATCGTCCGTTGACTGCCGACAGTGGTTGGGGCGAGATCCAGTGGCCCGATCTTAGCTACTATATGGGAGCTATTACGGTAGGGAAGGCGGATGGAGAAGGTACCCTGTTGTTTATGAACGGAGTCTGGTACAAGGGGCAGTGGAAAGACAATATGTTCAATGGGACGGGCATGCTGAGATTTCCCAGCGGGGAAGTGTATCAGGGTGAGTTTAGGGATCACATGATGCATGGGCAGGGAGTCTTTACCTGGCCCAGCGGGGAAAAGTATAGTGGCGAATTTAAGGCCAACCAGCGGGAAGGTCAGGGAGTCTTTACCTGGCCAGGCGGTGTGGTATATGAAGGCAACTTTGCCAATGATGAGGCAGATGGTATGGGAGTTATCCGCTGGCCCAACGGAGAGCGTTATGAAGGGCAGATGTCTAATGGACAGGCTACCGGACAGGGCAGCTATCATTTCCCCACTGGGGAATGGTACCGAGGTGAGGTTCAGAATCTGGCTTTTAATGGGCTAGGAACCTATCATTGGCCCGATGGTAGCTACTATGTAGGTCAATTCCAAAATGACCGCCTCTACGGTGAAGGGTACTATGTATGGCCGAATGGAGTGCGGCAATGGGGCTACTGGAAAGACGATCGCTACATGGGCATCCACCCACAAGCTATGGAAACCAGAAATAAGTGGTGATATATGACCTGGAGCAATGCAGGCTGTCAACGAGATGAGAATTCTCCTGTTGACAGCCTTACTTTTTATTGATGTGAAGAAATCTTCTCGATGCTGGCTATTAACCTGACGAGGAATCCATCATCTGCTATATTATAAGGACAAACCACAAAAGGAGAGAAAACCTGTGTTTAAACGCAAAAATATACGCCAACTGCAAAGATATCATCAAATAATCAATATTTTGGTCAAACACGGTTTAGGATATCTGGTGCAGCGACTGGGCTGGGAAGAGATCACACCGTCCTCCTGCCGCTCCGAAGTCTGTTCATGTGAAAGAGAAGGAGATGAGATTCTGGCAGTCAGACTGCGCCTGGCCTTAACAGAGCTGGGGCCTACTTTTGTCAAACTGGGGCAGATGCTGAGTACCCGTCCGGATCTATTACCTCCGGTTTTCATCTGTGAACTGGAACAACTGCAGGATAATGTCTCCGCCCTGGATGAGGAGCAGGTCATACGCCAACTGGAGCATGATCTGGGCCATCCTGACCAGATCTTTGCCTACTTTGACCGCCAACCCCTGGCAGCGGCTTCCATTGGGCAGGTACATAGAGCGCGTCTGAAAAGCGGTGAGGAAGTTGTCGTCAAAGTTCAGCGTCCCGGCTTGGAAGTGACCATGCAAAATGACCTGGACATCATACGCAGCTTGGCTGAATTATCGGAAAAGCGTTCACCAGAAGCTCGTAGGCTCGGCTTAGCAGCTATGATCGACGATTACAGCCGTATGTTGATCAGGGAACTGGATTATGAGCGGGAAGCCCGCAGTACGGAGCGGGCTAGGGCCAATTTTGCAGATGATGAGCGCGTGATCATACCTAAAATCTTTTGGGAATACTCCACCCGCCATGTCTTGACCCAGGAATATATAGAAGGGGTAAAGCTCAGCAACATGGAGGAGATTTCCCATCGGGGCTGGGATCGCCG
>DBRE01000100.1:1626-24972 GCA_002305535.1 Syntrophomonas sp. UBA1376 | reverse complement strand
TCTCTTTTCAACATTGTCTGTAATCCTTGTTCGAGATTGCTGCGCTAGGCCCGCAATGACACGAAGGATGACTTCAGTCATGATCATGGAGGTGGGGTCTTTATGCATAAAAATTTAAGGCGCTTCTTAAATATAGCAGCGGGTGGCTTGTCGGGAGTTACCTTATTCGGAATTGGTCAATATTTGATTACTGGTTACACAGATATAGAACATTTGATTAGATTCACGGTTTTTACCTAATTGGAGGATCGATCGGTTTTCTAATTGTAACAAAGATGTTGGATCTTTAGGCGGGTGGACATAAGAGGGCCGTGGCATCGAAACTGCCTAAACAGTCAACGCTCTCTGATGCCTATGGTGCCTATGGGAAAGGAGTTTTTTATTGTGAAACTTGGGCCCAGGATCTTCCATACCGTAAAAGCAGTGTTTTCGTGTTTGGTGTCCCTCCTGGTACTGATGTACCTGATTTCATTTATAATTTCTTTATTTGGTAAGAGGACTTCAATTGAACTCCCCCTCATTTGGCCGGTAACTATAGATTCGTTAACAATAGATTTGGGATGGGTATCCATTTTCGTAATTATCCTCGTAGTTGCAGGTGTAAGGGGTTGGGTTACCTTTGACAGGACCAAACAGTAAATAATAATTCCGAAAGGATGGTCATTGGAGCTGGCATTGGTGCCATTATTGGAATTCACGAAAGTAAGAACAAATAACTACTATTATCTGCGTTCCTTTTTATTTAACTTTAGCGATATGCCGCGCTTTTCGGCAGTAGACTGGAACAGACTTACGGCAGTTGTCGACTTCTCTTTTAAGGACATATCCGGCTGGATCTCCTCTTCTATTTGTGCCAATACATCTTTGATATCCTGCAGATCTAAGAGGTTGACGGCCGTACAAAAAAAGCTTTTGCGTCGTCCGTCATTGAAATTAGCGAGCAGGTGCTGAAGTATAGCTATTTTCTCATCAAGCTCCGTTTGATAGGCTTCCAATCCAATAGCTTTGATCTTTTCAAAATCCTTCAGCATATTTTTATGAGTGATAAAGGAGTCAAAGAGGGTTACGCCCTCATACTTTTGGCAAGGGTATTCATCACACAGGTAGCAGTATTCGATTGTACCATGCTGCTGACTGCATTTTACGATGGCACAAGATTGATGTCCCTCTCCACCACCGCAGCCCGGACAATACTTGCCCAGATGCATAGGACATAAACCGCAATTTAAGCCGCACAGGGAAAACAAAGGATAAGGCCTTTGATAGTCTTTCATTGGGCAACCCTCCGTTTGGTGGCACTTGCCTGCCGAAGGGGGACTTGCCGTGCCATAAAAGGCACCCTTATTTGTTGATGACAAACCCCCAAACCTCTTCAGCACTCAAGAGCGAAATCAGTCCTAATTGTTTTTGGCAAGTAAAAAATACAGCAAACGGCAAAAAATAAATCCAGCACCCTTAGTTCCATTATTTCCTGATAGTGGAATGAGTGAGTCGGTAGCTTTGTCCACCAAAAACCAGCAGATGGCTGTGGTGAATCAAGCGGTCAATAATCGCACTGGTTAGTTTCTCATCGTAGAATATGCCGTTCCATTTACTGAATTCTAGGTTAGTGGTAATAATAATGCTACGTTTTTCATAGCAGTCAGCTACCACCTGAAAGAGTAGCTGAGCGCCCTGGCGATCCAGGGGTATGTAGCCCCATTCATCACAAATTAGTAAATCAAGCTTGGATAACTGTTTGAGCATCTTGCCCAGATTTCCTGCTGTTTTAGCGTCATTTAAATCATTAACCAGGGCTGATGTTCTGTTAAATCTCACCTTCTTTCCTTGATTACAGGCTTCCACCCCAATGGCGGTAGCCATATGGGTTTTACCGGTCCCCACCGGTCCGTAAAGGATTAGATTTTCCTTGCGTTCCAGCAATTTAGCAGTTTTCAAATCATCTATCGGAATAGAAGTCGGTATTTCTATATGATCAAAACTATAGCCGTGAAAAGTTTTAATTACATCCTTGATAAGCTCTTTCATTTATTCTCACCTGCTTTCAGAAAAACATCATAGCAGGTCAGATCAGGTGTAAATATTGCCGGTGAATTTATGCCGGCAGATATTAGCGGTAAAAAATCATTAAAAGTGGGTTCGGTTAATCTTCGACAACTTAATAGAATGCTATCGGCATCCACTTTGCCCGAATCCAAAGTTTCCAGCAAACAGATGGTGGCAGTATCCATGTCTGTTTCCGTAATCATTCGGACCAGCAAGCGAAGACTTTTCTTTTTTTCCTCATAAGTTAAGTCTGCTAGGTATTCCTGCCAAGGATCAGGTAGTTCATGATAAAAACTGGTGTATTTCAAAGCATTAGGGCGTTTAGCTAATGTACTCAGATAGGGCAGCCAGTCCATAACTTCCTGTCCCTGACCATATAGCCGCTTATGAGTTACGATTGACTGATAGTGTTCATTCAGTATCTCTATATGGTGGGCTCTTAGTTTTATGTATACTTCTTTTCCTGCCACCTGGGGAGAAACGGAATATATATTACCTTCACAGCGCACTTTACCATATTTATTGGCCACCTGCTTTTCTGTACGGCCTATCTCAAAGGGTTTGGTCGGAAGGGGTAACATGGCTGCAATGTCTTCTTTGAGCAGTTCTGATATTTCCAATCCTTTGGAGTAGTGTTTTCGGCGGTGGTCTTTTTCTGCCACGGCAAAAAGCCCATGGTTAAACGCTTGAATATCGTCAAAGCTCGGTTCAGGTACGAAGAAGTTTCTGCGACTGTAGCCTACCTTGTTTTCAACATGACCTTTTTCATGACCTTTACCGGGGTTGCAAAACTGTACCTTAAAGCCATAATGAAGCGCAAATCGGTAGAACTGATCCACTAGTTTACGGTTCCCTTTATCCCCAATACCAGCAACAGCTGCTGACAGGTTGTCAAACCAGATAACCCGGGGAACGTGCCTCAAATGTTCGAATATATCCCTTAATCCAGTTAACAGGCATTCTTGGTTTTGGCCCCGGAATACCTGAGGATATCCGGCATTGCTGTAAGGCAAGGAGAGTACCAGTTCATATCCTTTGACTTTCTTGCCTTGCTCAATCATGACGATCTCACCAAAGTCCACCTGGGCTTCACCGGGCGGATGTTCCAGGGGAAGAAAGCCTTCTTTTTCTCCGTAAAGTTCCTTTTTCTTGGCAGCTACATAAGCTCGTACAGTTCTTTCACAAGCATTAAATATATCTCCATGTTCATTACGCAGTCGTTCATAGATTCGGGTTCCTGTATGGCGCTGCTTAACTGGCCGGTTCATGTCTTCTATGAGCCAGGTATCTATGATTGGCTTAACTGGATCAAGCTTGGAAGGCCGCCCTCTTTTGGGTTTTGCTTTCTCATTGAAATCAGTTTCTTCGGAGTACTTCTTTACGGTTCTGAAGTCATGCCCAGTCTCTTTTGCAATACTCCTCAGGGATTTCCCTTTATGGAAGCTTTGGTGTTTGATATGATATCTTTGAATCATCGTTAGCATCCTTTCTTCCTACCCCCTTTGTCCTTGCAAACAAAAGGGTAGTATATTTTAAGGGTGCTGGCGATGATTTTTTCCATTTTACTGCTGTATTTTTAACTTGCCATTCGCTGTATTTTTATTTTGCCATAGACATCCTAATGACCGATACCATATTATACCATTATATGTCTGGAGTGATAATGACAGCATAACAGACAGGAATTAAATGCGTGGTTTGGCAAGATACAATGGTTTTATCACCACTACTTGATCTAATCCTCAGCATCTCTTCTTCTGCCATAAAACCCCTTCAATTTGGCTTTGTGGGTATACATGGCTTTATCGGCTTGGGCGAGGGTGGAATATATACTTGTACCTTGCTCTTGGGTGTAAAAAGCATAGCCATAGGCGAGCGTGATCTTACTGGTGCGGTTTTGATTAATGATATTTAACATGTGATCCAACTCGGCCAGGACCGAGTCCAAGGTCTCCTGGTTTACTTCCCGGCAGATAACGCAAAACTCATCACCACCAATCCGGAAGGTCTGACCGATGCCCAGAAAGCTGGCCTGAATTATTTTGGCGGCATAAAAAATCTCATTGTCACCGGCTTCGTGACCGAATCTATCGTTAGTTGTTTTCAGGTTATTAAGATCAAACATGACAACAGCAGCGGTTATATCATTTTTTAAGTAGCGTTTCATTTCTCTTTCAAAAGCAGCACGATTTTTTACGCCGGTTTGAGGATCATACTTAAACTGCAGTTCCCGCAGAAAGATATAGTACAGCAGCAGGGATACGGAAATGCTAGCCCAAAGGCAGATCACATCGGGGAAGATGATCTGTACCGCTGTACCCAGTATAGGGATTAATATAATTGGTATTATGATTATTTTGTCTTCAGTATCATAATCCAGGTTGTTTCGAGTTATGGTGATTATTATCAATGTGAAGTAAAACACACTTATAATCGTGGGCAATAGGAACAAGTCGCCCCGGGAGTATTGATTATAAGCATCAACATAGAAGATCCAGCCGGTTTTATAACTGAGAATGCAGATAAGGCCATTAACATACAAGGGTAAACGCAAAAAACGGCGCTGCACATGGCCTATAGACATGTCCAGGTTAAAGTTTAAAAGAATATAAGCCACTAAAGGGGACAGAGCGAAACCGAGAACGTTGGCTAATCGGTGGATAATCACTAAGCTTGAATTGGTATGTTGAACCAGAAGAAGTGTCGCGATTTCCAGCAGCAGAATTATGATAGTAATCAGGGCAGCGGCAATATATACTCTGTTCTTATCATGGTTGATAACCAAGTTACGCTTGGCCAAACCGATTGTAAAACATAGAGTAATAATTGCTAGCATGTCAGTGGTGATAACAGTTCCCATTGGCGCGGCTACTCTTTTCTTGTCAATTTAATAGGGTCTTGCTTGCTGGTCAGGGTCGATCTTTCATTGGCCCGGTCTCAGATCGACCTGTCGAGAGCATAAAGAGCGGCTCTTTGGGCGTGGATAAGTGCTGTGTCAAACAGGGGAACCGCAGTATCCTTTTGATGGACCAACAGACCTATTTCCGTACACCCCAGTATTATGCCCTGTGCGCCCTCCTCCGCTAGTTCGCTGATGATGCGAAGAACTGACTGCCGGGAATTTTCTTTAATTATACCGGAGCAGAGTTCATTATAGATTATGTAATTGATAGTTTTTCTATCATCTTCCTCAGGAACTATTACCTTGAGGCCCGCTTGGTGCAGTTTTGATTTATAAAAATCCTGTTCCATGGTGTATTGGGTTCCTAATAAGGCTGCTGTGGCAATATGGTTCTTTTGTAACTCCTGAACAGTAGCGTCGGCGATATGTAAGAGCGGGATGGACACGGCCTCCTGGACAGAATCAGCTACTTTGTGCATTGTGTTAGTACAGATCGCTATAAAATCGGCTCCGCCTCTTTCCAACCGCCGGGCGGCATCTGCCAGGATAGCAGCGCCCTTCTCCCAGTCCCCGTTGGACTGGCACTCTTCAATTTCATGAAAATCCACACTATACAATAAACATTGCGCTGAATGGAAGCCACCTAACTGTTCTTTAACCACCGTATTAATGATCTGATAGTATGTGACCGTACTTTCCCAGCTCATTCCGCCAATCAATCCTATGGTTTTCAATGGTCTATCTCCTCTCGTTGCAAAAGAGTTAAACAACAACCCATCCCCGTCAAAAGCTCCTACTGTTTAGCTGTTATGCTTATGTAGACGATAAGCTGTGAGGCTTACCAGTGCCAATAACATGGGGATAATTGCATAGCCGGCGTTGGCCTGACCGTTTGTGGAGAAGACATATCCTATGCCTATAAAAGTTAAAATCATAAAGAAAAAGCTTACGGCCAGCAATCCTCTTTTCATCTTATCCCTCCTTCGTAAGAATATAGTTGTCAACAACCCCGTCCCGCGACAATTCACTATAAACTTGGGATAGAGGGATGTTAAATTGCTTGGCAATGCGAACACAGTCTTCGTATTCGGGCTTACAGCGGAACGAACCATCAGGCAATACGGCTTTCTTGGCGCGAATCGGCCCCCAGGGCGAAGAGATGGTGACCTCCGAACGGGGCAATATCAAGCGCTGTTGTTCACATATCCTGACTCCCAGGGATGTGGTGTTTATCAGCAACCAATCAGCCCAAGCACGGCTATTGACAGGCTCACACAGCAGGGTCAAAAGAAAACCAGGACGGTTTTTCTTCATTTGCACGCTGGTCACAAAGAAGTCTTTGACTTGAGGATCTGTACCCAGGGTTTCGAAAATATGGGAGAACATCTCCGGATTCATGTCGTCGATCTCACATTCCAGGACGGTTATAGGCTCCCGGGAGGGTATGGAGGAAGATTCTTCAGCCAGTACGGCTCTTAGCATATTAGGCTTCTGATCGGAGCGCTGCAAAGAACCGGCCCCATAACCAATGGCTAGTGGGGAACAGGCAGGCAGGTTGCCATACTGTTTTACCAGGGTCTTCAGCAGAGCAGCACCGGTGGGGGTGACCAGTTCAATATCGGCTTCTACTCCATAACAAGGAATGCCGCGCAATAGTTCGGCAGTAGCCGGCGCGGGCAGGGGAACTATTCCGTGGTCGATAGTAATAAAGCCTCTGGACCAGGGGATGGGGGAAGCGTAGACAGCTTCAATTTTCAGCTGTTGTAACCCAAATAAAACACCTACCACGTCAACGATAGTGTCAACGGCGCCGATTTCATGAAAATGAACAGCATCCACACTGATACCATGAACTTTTGCTTCGACTTCAGCTAAGGCCGAAAAAACCATATTAGCCTGGTGGCAAACAGTAGCATCCTTCAAGCGGGTCAAGATTTCCTGAATGTCATGTAGGTGGCGCAGGGGAAGATGTGGGGGAGCCTTAACCACAAAACGGCTGGCGGTTATGCCCGAGATGCTACAGCGTTCCTGCTGTAGCTCAGCTTGCAACTCCAGCTGATCAAGGTACTGTGACAGGTCTGCTAGAGATAGTCCCAGATCCAATAAAGAACTTATCCACATATCACCGGATATTCCGGAAAAACAATCCAGGTATAATATTTTCATGGCGATAGGCTCCTTATTTCATTATTTTAGCAAGTTTTACAAAAACACAAATCACTGATATCATTTCAGAAAAAAGGTCAAACTGAGCTAAGTGGCAAATAGAATAAGTAATTATATTCAACCATATTGGGGACGAGTATGAAAAGCCTAAAGAAAACTAAATCAAAAAGCGGGTCTTCCCGCCTGACCATGATTATTATACCCCAAAGCGTGGATCGACCTCTTCGCTTTAGCGTTTCCCATAGGACTCTTCGCCTGACGGCAGTTATAGCCATACTTTTTGTAGTAGCTTCCTTTGGCCTGGCGGCTAGTTATGGATCTAAACAAGCCGATTTTAATAAACTGGAAGCTATAAAAGAGGAAAGCCAGCGCAAAGATCAGACCATCGAAATGATGGATGAACAGATAAAAACCATCGAGGAACAACAGGAAAGACTGGCTAATAAGCAGGCGAATATCAAGAAAATGATGGGCATCCAGAATGATGTTCCGATTACCACAGAATCTTCTAAGGGTGGACAGGGAGGGAGTGGGCCGGAACGGGAAGCACGGGTAGTGGATGATCACTTCAAACTGGCTGAGCAGTTGAAAAACCAGCTGGATCTCCAGGAAAAAGAACTAGATAACTTACTGGCGCGAGTCAATAATGATACCAAGTATTTTCGGGCTTTGCCCAATCAGTGGCCGGCTGCCGGGGAAATCAGCTCTACTTATGGCTGGCGCAAGTCGCCCTTTGGCGGGCGCAGCGAGAGTTTCCACGATGGGATTGACATCGCTAATGATTCAGGTACCCAAATACTGGCCGCTGCTGACGGCCAGGTGGTCTTCGCAGGCTGGGAGCCGGTATATGGTCGCACTATAATCATCAATCACGATCATGGCTTTGCCACCAAATACTCACATAATTCAGCACTGCTAGTTGAGGAAGGCGATAAAGTCAAAAAGGGAGACCTGATTGCCCGCATGGGCACCACCGGCCGAAGCACCGGACCACACCTGCATTTTACTATTATGAGATGGGAGCAGACATTGAACCCCTTGATATATCTGCCCAATCCCCAGGAGGATGAGTAAAGGAGTGTTCGGATTGAGAAGGAATAAGCCCAGTTTTGATAATATTGAAAGTATACTGTCTCCGGGGGTGGAGATAAACGGCAGCTTATCATCGCAGGGATCAATTCGCATCGATGGAAAGGTCGACGGTAAAGTAAATATCAAAGGTGATTTGATCATAGGTGAACAAGGCAGAGTAAAAGGTGAAGTTAAAGCGGCTAATCTGAAACTGGCTGGCCGCATCGAAGGCAATGCGATCATTGGTGGTCGTTTTGATTTATCCGCCAGTGGAGTAATGGCAGGCGACGTGCAGTGTACAGTATTCACCATAGATGAAGGTGGTCAATTGAACGGAAATACCTCAATGGGACGAGCTGAGCAACCACCGGTCAGTGGCAGAAATAGATTTTCCGAAGCGGGTGAAAAGCAAAAAGCAGGCAGGTGAAATAGTTGTTTTTGAATCGCAAGCACGCCGGATACTTGCTGGCCGAAGAACTGGAGAAACAGGATCTCCAGTTCGATTTGGTTCTGGCCATACCCCGGGGAGGGGTAGTTGCGGCCGACATTATTGCCCGCTGGTTTGACAAAGAAATCGATATCATATTATCGCGCAAAATTGGGTACCCCGGCCTGGATGTGCCCATAGCCGGAGCAATTGCCCCTGATGGCCAAGTGATCCTACCTGAAAAAGCACCTTCTTTTTTCACCACAGACGAAGATATTTTTCGCCAAGCAGTCGAAGAAACCAAAACCGAACTGACCAGGCAGACTAACCTTTACAGAGGAAATCGGCCTCCTTCTTCCTTGGAAGGGCGGCGGGTCTTGCTGGTGGATGACGGCATTGCCACCGGGTCTACAATTGCGGCTTCCATCGACTATCTTAAACGAACCGGGACAGCCAGTATTATCATAGCTACTCCGGTTTGCGCTCGGACTGCCTATGATGTTCTAATAGATCAGGTTGACCATATGGTTGTTCTGGAGGTCTCGGATAGTTTGTTGGCCGTAGGACAGTTCTATCAAGACTTTTCTGCGGTTGAAGACGAAGAAATAGCAACTATTCTCTCTAGCTCTTGAGTGTATCCTGCGTCATTGAGCCCTAGTGGCACAGGCCTTGATGAATGAAAACACCTTCTTGGATTAGGGAAGGCTTTTGTAGGGGGACGGCCCTGTCACCCCGCAGCAATGCCCACATCGCCCCGCTGGAAAGACCCTTCGGTGGTTCCTTCCTCAGGATAGCAGCATTATTCGAATGGCAGACTGTAACACGGCGGTAACTTTAATTGAAATTGAGAGCTGCCGTGGGAGTGCGGTGGTCGTTGTCAAAACGACTACAGGCCATAAACAATCCCCGCGCAATTATGTCGGCCATCTGGTATACCAAGTACAAGCGGGTGTTCTGCAGAACCATATGTTCCAGAAATCCCCCTACATTTACCACCCCGGAGATATGAAAATCCCCTACCTCCGGCAAGGTCTTTTTCAAGGCTGTACCCGGCTTAAGGCTACCTTTCTTGATATTAATAAATCCCACTCTTTCATAACTGCCCAGACAGGCATCAACCGCGATTATAAGCGGGTTTTTATATTTCTGCTGCAGAACATCAAGTACCTGCAGCATGTTAGTAGCATGAGTCGGCTCTTGCAGAGTTCCATATACATTGATAGTGGGGCTAAAACTGCGCAGGCGCGTGCCTACCAGTGGGCCCAGACTGTCCCCGGTGGCGCGATCAGTACCAACGCAGACAAAAACTGTTTCCCGAGAACGATCAGGATTGAAATCCACCAATAGTGAATGAACATTACGCTCGATGCGCGAATAACAAAAGGGATCTTCATAATGGATCGACAGGCTTTCGTCCGTAGGTGAATGCTTGATCAATGACAATTTCGTCCCTCCTAGGCTACTTTGTATCATTCTTCACGCCTGCCAATATTTTTATGCTGTATTTCCAGCTAAATCAGAATATTAATTATCATATGCCGGCCTAGGAGAAGCAGATGAAACATCTAAAAATTCGGCTTATGTTGGTAATGGGCTATCTGGGAGCAGTGGTTGGGGCGGGATTTGCTTCCGGACAGGAAATAGTCCAATTCTTTGTGGCCTATGGAAGCCCTGGCTTGACAGGAGCATTGGTAGCGACTCTTCTATTTGCATCGATGGGGGGACTGCTACTATATTTATCCCATCGCTACCGGGTTTCCAATTATCAGGATCTACTTTCCAGAGTGATAGGTGAACGAGTCAGTCCGGTGATTGACATCATGCTGGCAGTGTTTTTGTTTCTGGGTATTTCCACCATGTTTTCGGCTAGTGGCGCGGTGTTTTATGAGCATTTATACCTGCCCAAAAAAGCCGGGATTTTGGCGGCATATCTGCTGGTGGTAATACTTTTATTGGCAGGACGGCGAGGCTTGATCTACTCTTTCAATTTGCTAGTGCCCATAAAATTGGTTTTGCTTTTGATCATCTCCACTTATGCAGCCGTGTTTGTTGATGACACACAGGTAGAGGTGTTCACAGCCTATTTGAGCGGTCAGTCTGGACGATTATGGGGCTTGGCCTGTGTACTCTACGTGGCCTATAATTTCGCACTAGCCATGGTGGTGCTAACAGAGTATCAGAGTGTCGGCCAGCGCCGCGATGGTATAATTGGAGCCGTATGGGGCGGGCTGGTACTGGGCTTACTGGTGGTATTGAATTATCTGGCTCTGTCTCGATTTTTGCCGGTCGTTATGCATTATCAAGTTCCGATGTTGTTTGTGGCCGGCCAAATATCCATCACTACCAAATACATTTATACGGTGGTGCTGTGGCTAGGCATCCTCACCACAGCTATCGCCAACACCTACGGATTTGCCCAGCGGATGGCAAAATTCTCCGGCTTCAGTTACGCCATCTGCCTGATCCTATGCAGTACTCTGGCCCTGCCCCTGTCCATGCAGAGTTTTTCAACTCTGGTGGGCAGAATATATCCCATATTCGGCCTATTAGGCGTAGTAATATTAGCAGCTATTTTGTGGCAGGCTGGAAAAGACATCCTGAAGCGAATGTATTATAATATAAGCCAGCTATTCAGGGGGCTAAGGAGGTAAAATGGTGAATAACCTAAAGAATATTCCTTCGGTTGATGAACTGCTGACAGAACAAAGTCTGCAAGAACAACTCAGTCATTATAATCGCGACTTTGTGGTGGACGTATTACGTGAGGCGGTCGAAGCCATGCGCACCCGCTTGAAAGCGGTCGATACCGAAGTGACCCGTGCGCATATCATCAAATGGGTCTGCCAGGATGTAGAGCAACGCGTGCAAGTTCTTACCCGAGGAACCTTGAAGCGGGTCATCAATGGTACGGGAGTAATATTACATACCAACCTTGGACGAGCCCCTTTGTCTCAAACCGCCTTAAACTACCTGCACCAGATGGGGAGCTTTTACAACAATCTGGAATTAGATTTGGAAAAAGGAGAACGGGGCTCTCGCTATGTGCATGTGGAAGAATTGCTGTGCCGCCTGACCGGTGCTGAAGCCGCTCTGGTTGTCAATAATAATGCTGCCGCGGTATTACTGGGCCTCAACACCCTGGCCAACAATCAAGAAGTCATAGTTTCCCGTGGACAATTGGTGGAAATCGGCGGAGCGTTTCGCATTCCAGAGGTCATGAAGCTAAGCGGGGCTCGGCTCATAGAAGTGGGAACCACCAACAAAACTTACCTGCGTGATTACGCCGAAGCCATTAGTGAAGACACCGGGTTGCTTTTTGCAGCCCATACTTCTAATTATAAAATAGAGGGATTTACAGCTGAAGTAGCCCTCTCTGACCTGGTCAAGCTGGGGCAGGAAACCAACCTGCCGGTGATGCAGGATTTGGGTAGCGGGATCCTTTTCAAACCTTCCAGCTGTGGGTTAGACGAGGAGCCCACTGTTCAGCAGAGTGTAGCCGCTGGAGCGGACGTGATCACCTTCAGTGGAGATAAATTATTGGGAGGGCCTCAGTCGGGGATCATCGTAGGTCGTAAACCATATATAGAGGCGATGAAGAAAAACCAATTGACCCGGGCACTGCGAGTCGATAAGCTGACAATCGCGGCTTTGGAAGCCACACTGATCGAATACCTGGCCGGATTCCCGGAAAAAAATCTGCCGATCATACGCATGCTGAATATGAGCCCCGCTGAATTGCAGCTGCAAGCAGAGCAGTTGGAGGACATCCTTACAGCCGAGCTGGGGACTTTGGCTTTCCTGGATAGCATTCGCGTGGTGGAAGTAGATGATATGGTGGGCGGAGGAGCCTATCCCACCTATCGTTTGCCTGGTTATGGGGTAGAGATCCGTTTTAAGGAGCGGAAACTGGAAGCGGTGGCGGCGTGCTTGCGCCGACAAGATCCAGCGGTTTTGACCAGAAAGCAGGAGGATGGTCTACTGATCAGTGTACGTACTCTGTTGGATGGAGAAGCAACTTTATTGACCCAGAAGATCTTCCAGGTCTTGCAGGATCTGGAGGCGGACGATCAGAAAGGGGAACAGCATTGAAGAGGCTAATCATTGGTACAGCCGGGCACATAGACCATGGTAAGACCACTTTAGTAAAGGCCCTAACCGGGATCGAGACTGATCGCCTCAAGGAGGAACAACAGCGGGGCATATCCATAGAATTAGGATTTGCACCCTTTTCCCTGCCCAGCGGTCAAAGAGCGGCTATCGTCGATATGCCCGGGCATGAACGGTTTATTCGCCACATGGTGGCTGGAGCCTTTGGAATAGATATGGTAATATTGACTATTGCAGCCGATGAAGGCGTTATGCCGCAAACCCGGGAGCATATGGACATCATTGAACTGTTGAATGTTCGCCAGGGGATTGTGGTGATCACCAAGATAGATCTGGTGGATGAAGAATGGCTAATGCTCATGGAGGATGAGATCCGTCAGTATATCGACAAGTCCGTCCTCAAAGGCGCACCGCTCATACCTGTCTCGGCGGTGACCGGGCAAGGCCTTGACCAATTAATGGCTACTATTGAAGCCATGGCGGTTGACATCCCGGAAAAGCCGATACTCGATTATGTTCGTCTACCTATTGATCGTGTTTTTACTATGTCCGGTTTTGGAACAGTGGTCACCGGTACCCTGTGGTCGGGGCAGATCCAGCAGGGTGACACCTTGGAACTGATGCCGGTCAAACGGCCGGTAAAGGTAAGAACGCTGCAGGTTCATAATGAAAAGGTGAGTACCGCCTATGCCGGGCAACGGGTAGCGGTCAATTTACAGGGCATCGAGGTGGCCGATATTCGCCGGGGGTATTTATTAGCCAGCAGCGGCTATCTAACATCGTCCTATCGTGTCGATGCACGCTTAAGACTGTTACCCTCCTCGCCCCGCAATCTAAGAAACTGGAACCGCATCCGTTTTCACCTGGGCACCGATGAAGCCCTGGGGCGGATTGTGCTGTTGGATCGGGATGAGTTGCATCCCGGTGAAGAGGCTTATGCCCAGATCGTTCTGGAAAAGCCCATTGTAGGGTATAAGGGAGACAACTTTGTTATTCGTTACTACTCCCCGATCACGACCATAGGGGGAGGAACCATCATTGACGCCAACGCTCCGAAACAGAAACGCTTCAAGGAAGACGTCCTGGAGCAATTAGCCACCAAGGAGGAAGGCAGCCTTTATGATGTGTTGCTGCAGGAAATGCGCTCTCAACCAGAAAAGACCATGACCATAGCAGAATTGGTCAAAAAGACCGGAGCTAAGGAAGAGGATGTCCAGCGTGAGATAGCTCAACTGGTGGAGGATGAACAGATCCACGATCTGAAAAACAATGAATATATAAGCCAGTTTGGTTTGGATATGATCAGCAGTAAACTGAAGACTACGTTGGAGGACTATCAACAGAAGTATCCCCTGAGGCCGGGCTATCCCAAGGAAGATATGCGCAGCCGCCATTTTCCAGCGATCAATGGCAAGACTTTCAATGCTATATTAAAAGCATTGGAAACCAACGGACAGATAAAAAGCAGCAATAATTTATTAACCCTGCCGGGTTTTCAACCCTTGCCAGACCAAGCTGATCAGGAGCGGTTAGAGCAAATCATGGCTATTATGAACCAGCGCTTGTTCAATCCTCCTTCTCCGCAAGAATTGCGTCAAGAAGTAGGTAGCGACGAGGCTCATTTTCAGGAATTGCTGGCTTATCTGCTCAATGAAGGACGACTGGTCAAAATCAGCACAGATATATATTTTTCCAGACAGGCCATAGAAGAAGGGAAGACAAGGATGGACGAGTATTTTCGGGAGGAGAAAGAAATGAGCTTAGCCACCGCCCGAGATTTGTTCGATACTTCTCGCAAGTATGCCCTGCCTCTGGTAGAATATTATGATAAGATTCGCTTTACACGCAGAGTAGGGGATATGCGCGTTAAAATGTAGCAGAGTTAAGAAGAGAGGATTGTAAAGTGGCCAAAGTTGGGATTCCACATGCCTTGGCATATTATCTGTATTATCCATTCTGGAAGACTTTTTTCGAAAAACTTGGTCATGAAGTAGTGGTATCAACACCTACTACCCGGGCGATTTTAGACCGGGGAGTGGAAGAGACGGTCAACGATGCCTGTATACCTATCAAAATATATCACGGCCATGTAGCTAGCCTTATCGACCAGGTGGACTACATTTTCTGCCCGCGTTTGATCAGCGTGCGGCGGCATGGTGATTTTGGGACAGAAACCTTTTGCCCCAAATTTTTAGGTTTGCCTGATTTGATACGATTGACATTCACAGGCGCTCCGCCGATCATTGATACTCCCATAGATATCAATCAGCTTGAATCAAAACCCAAAAGCAAAAAAGACAAAAAAAGGAAACCCGCAGAAATTATGGAGGCGGCCTGCGTGGAAACAGGAGACCGTCTGGGGAACAGCATTACCCAGAGTCGTGCTGCCTATCAAAAAGCCGCCCAGGTTCATCAACGTTTTCTCACTCTATTAGAACAAGGGAAACTGCCGCCCGAAGCCATAGACATATTGTTTCCCCCGGAGAATCCCATATCTTATGAGCTGGAGAACCCGGAATTCAATCTAGCTGTGGTCGGCTATCCCTATGCTATTTATGACCATTACATCAATGTGGGGTTACTTAATATACTGCACAAAGAAAACATTAAAGTGTACACACAGGATACGCTAAGTGATAAAATCTTAAATCAAGAAGCCAGCGAACTGCCGAAAAGTATGTTTTGGTACTTTTCCAACCGAGCCGTTTATGGGGCGCTTTATTATATGAAAAAGGGTTATATCGATGGGATCGTGCACATAACTGCTTTTGCTTGCGGACCTGACTCCATGGTGGATCGACTCTTGGAAATTGAGGCCCGGCGTCGAGGTAAGCCTTACTTGCCTATATCGATTGATGAGCATACCGGTGAAAGCGGGGTGCGTACGCGAGTAGAAGCCTTCGTGGATATGCTTCGCTATAGGAGGGACAAAAAGTGAAGATAAGCTTTCCTCATATGGGATATTCGTACATTGCCCTGAAATGGCTGGTAGAAAACTTGGGACACGAATGCATCGTACCGCCCGAACCAAGCAAACGCACTCTGGATCTTGGCGTACGTCATGCCCCTGAGTTCGCCTGCATCCCCTATAAGATACTTATGGGAACCTATTTGGAAGTTGCCGAAATGGGGGCCGAACTGATTCTGAGTTCGGGAGGGCGGGGGCCTTGCCGGGCTGGGTACTATTGGGTCATGCACAGATATCTGCTGGAGGAACTTGGCCTTGATGTAAAATTAATAGCCTTTGAACCACCCCTGAATGATCTTAAAGGCTTTTTCAAAACCATTCACTGGCTGCGCAAAACGGGGGGGCGATCAGTCAAAGAAGTTCTGAATGCCCTGGAGGTCACCTGGGAAAAGATCAAAGCCCTGGATGATCTGGAGTTATGCTCTCATGAAACAAGACCTTATGAAGTGAATCGAGGCGATACTACCCGTGCCCTGTGGAAGGGTTTGGATATGGTGGATCAGGCCAACACGTTGGCGGAACTGGCGGAAGCACGTCACGAGGGATTGCGGCTTTTAGAAAGTGTCCCTCGCGATAACAGCCGTAATCCATTGAAAATAGGCATCATTGGAGAAATATATGTTGTTCTGGAACCAGCTGCCAACCACTATATACAGATCATGCTGGGGGAGATGGGTGTACACACGGATCGCTCCATTTATTTAAGCGCCTATACCCGCAACAATACCATTGTCAATCTGGAGGGAGACATCAAAGCCATGGCGCGTCCCTACTTAAATGCTGATACAATTGGAGGACATGGGGTCAACAGTGTGGCGGAAACGGTTCTGTATGCTAAGCATGGATTTGATGGAGTGGTTCAGTTGGCACCTTTTGCTTGTATCCCTGAAATTGTAGCCAAAGGGATTCTGCCCACCATCAGTCAGGAGTATGGCATACCGGTACTGACTATATTCATCGACGAACAAACCGGTAAAGCCGGAGTACAAACCCGCTTGGAGGCCTTTGTCGATCTCCTGCAAAGACGGCGCGAGAACAAAGCAAAGTCAGAGAGGTTAGCCATATGAAAGGATTTTTAGGGGTTGACGTTGGATCGGTTAGTACTAATATTGTTGTAGTGGATGCCGACGGAAAGTTGTTAGTGGATCGTTACTTGCGTACTAGTGGACGTCCTATTGAGGTAGTTCAACAGGGGATATATGATATTGGCAAGGAACTGGCGGGTGACGTGGAGATATTAGCAGCTGGCACCACCGGTAGCGCGCGATTCTTGACTAGCATGATCGTAGGTGCGGACGTAGTCAAAAATGAAATCACCGCCCATGCTGTAGCCGCTTCGAATATTGTGCCTGGAGTACGAACCATAATCGAAATCGGTGGACAGGATTCTAAGATCATTATTTTGCGGGATGGTGTGGTAACAGACTTTGCCATGAATACGGTCTGTGCCGCTGGAACCGGATCTTTCCTGGATCAACAAGCCAGCCGCCTGCTGATTCCCATCGAAGAATTTGGCAATTATGCCTTAAAAGCAAAAAATCCCGTGCGCATAGCAGGACGATGCGCAGTATTTGCCGAATCAGACATGGTACACAAACAACAGCTAGGATATAACACCGAGGATATTATCGCTGGCTTATGTGAGGCCCTGGTACGCAACTATATGAACAATGTCGGCAAAGGCAAGGAAATACTCGATCCGATCATTTTCCAGGGAGGCGTGGCCGCCAATGCCGGCTTGGTACAAGCTTTCAACCACTACTTGAATACGGAAGTGACAGTCCCCCCTTACTTTGGTGTTATGGGAGCCATAGGAGCCGCCTTACTGGCTAAAGATATCTACGCCAAAAAAGGAAGCACTAATTTCAAGGGATTTAATCTGAGGGATATTAAGTATGTGACCACCAGCTTTGAATGTAAAGGGTGCTCCAATGCCTGTGAGGTGGTACAGTTTTATCAAAACGGCGAGTTACTGGCCCGCTGGGGCGACCGGTGCGGCAAGTGGGAACTGCAAATCGATTGATCAAGGGGTTTTTCACAACCTATGGGGAGTGAGAGCAATAAAAATGAGGAGGAATTTTGGATGAGGATACGTAAGCGTGTATCAATGGTAGTGCTCATGCTGTTCATGCTGGGCCTGGTAGCCGGTTGTGGACAAGGAGGCGACAATGGTACTGCCCAGCAGGAAGGGGATACCATCAAAGTCGGCATCAATACCGAGCTGTCCGGACCGGTAGCTAGCTACGGGAGCAATGCAGCCAACGGAGCATTACTGGCCATTGAAGAAATCAATGCAGCCGGTGGTGTCTTAGGCAAACAGATCGAACCACTGTCTAGAGACTGTAAGTCCATTCCTGACGAAGCTATGAGCATCAGTGCTTCATTGGTAGGAGAGAAAGTTGTGGCCCAAATCGGCCCGCTGACCAGTGGTAATGTGGCCGGCAGTACTCCGGTAATGATGGAGAATCAGATCCCCCTGTTGGCACCTGCTGCTACAGCCGCCAATGTTACTTTTGATGAAAAAACCAACACGGTTAGAGATTATATTTTCACCGTATGCTTCCTGGATTCTGACCAGGCTCGCCGTATGGCCAACTTCGCTTTAGAAGACCTGCAGGTAAAGACAGCTGCTATTTATGGCAGTACCTCCGATGATTACGCCAAGGGTCTTGCTAAATATTTCAAAGAGGAATTTACCGCCAAAGGTGGTACTATTGTAGCTGAAGAAGGTTTTGTCGCTCAGGATAAAGATTTCCGTGCTACTCTGACCAAGATAAAAGGAACCAACCCTGACTTTATCTATGTACCGGGCTATTACACTGAGGTAGCTGTATTGATTAAACAAGCTCGTGAGCTGGGTATAACCTGCCCCATCGGCGGTGGAGATGGTTGGGATTCTCCTGACATGGTGAGCGTAGCTGGTGCCGAAGCATTGAACGATACTTTCTTTACCAACCACTATTCCATAGATGACCCTGATCCGGCCATCCAGGGATTTGTGGAAGCTTACCAAGCCAAGTACAACAAAGTTCCAGATTCCTTTGCCGCCCTGGGCTATGATGCTGCCCGTCTGTTAGCCGATGCCATCGAGCGGGCCGGTGTTGCTGATCCAGTTCAGGTCAGAGACGCTCTGTCAGCTACCGTAGACTTCCAGGGGATCACTGGAAAAATGAGCATCAACGAGAGAAATAACCCTGATAAAGAAATCGTTGTTATCGAATACAAGGATGGAAACCAAGTACCAAGATAGGTGTTGCAGTTTCTGAAAGGGAGGGGATGCCCCCCTCTCTTTCAGTTGTGACAAAAGGATGTGGCTTTATTGCTTGAATTTATGCAGCAAATGGTAAATGGATTATCATTGGGAGCAATTTATGCTCTTATAGCACTGGGCTATACTATGGTTTATGGAATAGTCATGCTAATCAACTTCGCCCATGGTGATATCATGATGGTAGGAGCCTATGTGGGTTTCTTTGCGGTATCTGTTCTGGGCACCAACATTTTTGTGGCTATGGCTATGGCCATGATAGCCTGTGCCGTGTTAGGTGTAGTGATCGAAAAGGTTGCCTATAAACCATTACGCAACTCCACGCGTATTGCAGCCCTTATAACAGCTATAGGTATGTCCTTTTTCCTGGAATACACCATGATTTTCTTTTTCACGCCGACTCAGCGAGTATACCCTGCTGAGGCTTTTGCTGTAACCAATTACAATGTCATGGGTTTGACCTTATCCAGCAAAGACATCTTTGTTTTCATATCGGCGGTGGTCTTAATGATAATTTTGCAGTATATCATTAAACGCACCAAAACGGGAAAGGCCATGCGCGCTGTTTCCCTGGACAAGGATGCCGCTATGTTGATGGGGATAAGCGTAGACAAAACTATATCTATTACCTTTGCTATCGGATCTGCTCTGGCAGCTGCAGCCGGAGTAATGATCGGGGTCTACTACAATTCCATAAACCCACTGATGGGCATGATTCCAGGAATCAAAGCCTTTGTGGCAGCTGTTTTGGGCGGTATCGGGATAATACCCGGCGCCATGGTAGGCGGCTTCCTCATGGGAATTCTGGAAACTCTGGTGAGTGGTTACGGTAGCAGCCTCTATCGGGACGCAGTAGCCTTTGGTGTCTTGATAATTATTCTGCTGATTAAGCCAACCGGATTGTTTGGGAAAAACACCGGTGAAAAAGTGTAGGTGACAGTCGATGCAAAAAACTTTTAAACCGGGACAATTTATTTTTGAGGTTGGCATCCTGGTGGTAATTTTCACCCTGGTGCAGTACTTGATAACCAGTGGTCTGCTTAATCAATACTATCAAATCAACCTGGCTTCCATATGTATCAATATAATATTGGCAGTCAGCCTGAGTTTGATCAATGGCTTTACCGGACAGCTCTCTTTGGGACATGCTGGGTTTATGGCCGTGGGTGCTTATGCCTCCGTAATAATGACTACTTATATGGGGATGCCATTTTTCGTAGGTATTATTGCTGCATGTCTGGCGGCAGCTCTGGCAGGTTTCATAATTGGAGTGCCTACCCTAAGGCTGCGCGGAGACTATCTGGCTATTGCCACGCTGGGTTTTGGCGAGATCATTCGGGTGGTTCTCCAAAACATCGAATATGTAAACGGCCCGGCGGGAATCATGGGAATAGCCAAAATGTCTACCTGGCCCTGGATGTTTGGAGCAGTAGTGCTCACCATACTGGTTATTGTGAATCTGGTTAATTCCAGTTATGGACGAGCGATCATTTCAGTACGGGAAGACGAAGTTGCGGCTGAGCTGATGGGCGTTAATACCACCAAGTATAAAGTACTAGCCTTTGTTATTGGAGCCATGTTTGCGGGTTTGGCAGGCGCTTTATACGCCCATTATTTCTATATAATCAAACCGGAAACATTTAATTTCATGAAGTCCTTTGACGTACTGGTCATGGTGGTTCTGGGTGGTTTGGGAAGTACCACTGGTGCTGTCATTGCCGCAGTTTTTATAACAGTTCTGACCGCTGCCTTACAATCTTTCCCGGCTATACGCATGATCCTTTACGCAGTGATATTGATCACTGTTATGATCTACCGCCCGCAGGGATTGATGGGCAATCGCGAATTAGGCAGAAAGACCTTTGGAAGATTGTGGGGTGAGAGGAAATGACGTTGATGACCATTGAAAGGCTCCACAAATCTTTTGGCGGACTGAGTGCGGTTTTAGACTTTAATGCCCATTTAGAAGAACATGATCTGATCGGCTTGATCGGCCCCAATGGTGCTGGGAAAACTACGGTTTTTAACCTTATCACCGGGGTGTATAAACCAGATGAAGGCGCAATAAAATTTAAGGGTCAGGATATAACTGGTCTGCCGCCCTATGACATCTGTAGCCGTGGTATTGCTCGCACCTTCCAAAACATTCGTCTATTTAATGACCTAACCGTTCTGGACAATGTTCGCATCGCTCTGCATAAGGATGTGCGGTATCCTTTGCTCAGCGCTATCATGCGCGTACCTGGTTTTTTCAAAGGCGAAGCAGAAATGGAAAAGAAAGCTGATCAGTATTTACAAATATTTAACCTGGAAGACAAGCGTAATGAAATAGCTAGTAGCCTACCATATGGCGAGCAGCGCCGTTTGGAAATTGCCAGAGCCCTGGCCACCAATCCCAAACTGTTGATTCTGGATGAGCCTGCTGCCGGCATGAATCCTCAGGAAACCGTGGAATTAATGGAAATGATACGCTCTATTCGGGAGCAGTTTGATCTGACCATACTCCTCATAGAGCACGATATGTCCCTAGTCATGGGAGTGTGCGAAAGGATTTATGTATTGGACTATGGGCAGATTATAGCCGAAGGCACACCGGAAGAGATACGTAACAATAAAAGAGTTATTGAAGCATACCTGGGAGAGGAGGTCAGCTAGTGCTCGAGGTTAAAGAGATTGAGGTATATTATGGTGCTATCCACGCCTTAAAGAAACTATCCATTAGTGTAAAACAGGGCTCTATCGTCACGTTGATCGGTGCCAATGGAGCTGGCAAAACCACCACCTTAAAGACCATATCCGGGTTGCTGCGGCCCCGCTCTGGGTCGATCATGTATAAAAACCAGGATATTACTCAGGTGCCTCCCGAAAAAATTGTGGGATTGGGCATCTCCCAGGTACCAGAAGGACGGCGAGTGTTCCCGTCCATGAGTGTTCTGGAAAACCTGGAAATGGGAGCTTACTTACGCAACGATAAAAAACAGATTGCTCAAGATATGGACAATGTGTTTAGTCGCTTTCCCCGTCTAAAAGAAAGATACAAGCAAATGGCGGGTACATTGAGTGGGGGCGAACAGCAAATGCTAGCCATCGGGCGGGCTCTAATGGCCAAACCGGAATTACTCTTGATGGATGAGCCCTCCATGGGACTGGCACCGCTATTGGTAAAAGAGATTTTTGAAATCATCAAAGATATTAACAAACGAGGAACAACTATACTGTTAGTAGAGCAGAACGCCAACATGGCCCTATCGATTGCCGACAAAGCCTATGTTATTGAAACCGGCGAAATCGTGTTGCAAGGCACTGCTCAGGAATTAATGAATAGTGAACAAGTAAAGAAAGCGTATTTGGGCGGTTAGCCCAAAGGTGCTAAAAGGGGGTATTTCTATGAAGGTAAAAGATCGGATGACTACAGAAGTCAAGGTTGTACAGTTGGACACCAGTTTAAACGAAGCATTCCGTATTATGAAAGAAAGTAATATTCGGAGGCTGCCTGTGCAGGATAAGGGCAAACTGGTGGGCATTACCACCCTATCCGATTTGAACCAGGCCGCCCCATCATCAGCTACTTCACTCAGTGTCCATGAACTGAATTATCTGCTGGCCAAAACCAAGATCAAAGATATTTTGCCGAAAAAGCAGACAGTTTTCACAGTCACCCCGGAGACCTACATTGAAACAGCCGCCAAAATCATGCGCCAAAACAAAATCAGCGGTCTGCCGGTCTTGGAAGGCGACGAGTTGGTAGGCATCATCACTGAGACCGACGTATTTGATGCTTTGATCGATATTCTGGGAGTTCATAAACCCCACAGCCGCATAGATGTATATATCAGCGAAGCACCCGGAACCCTAGCTGACCTTACCGGCATGATAGCCAGTAAAGGCATCAATATCTTAAATGCGGTAGCCTATCATGATGACAAAAAGGATAGATACAAGGCGATAATAAGGGTGGAAACCCTAGATTGTGAACCAATCCTGCAAGAGTTCAAGAAACGTGGTTATGATATCGAATCCGTTTTAACCGTTGACAGCATGGAGGAATAGACGTAACGCGGATAAATTGTTCGAACATAGAACCTGACCCCTACTCGTTATCTTGAGATAATGAAAAGGGGTTTTCTATTACAATCAATATCTTATCTATGGCAGCAGGGAATTAGACACCGGATGAAGAAGCAAACAGCCTTGCCAACAGCCGACCCAGTTAGTCCCATTTTTAGTCATTACAGGTGCTTTATTTGACAAAGCTCGATTGGGGTTATATACTCTATAAGCGATAAATTGACACGGAGGCGGATCGGTCCTGGTGGGCCGCCTGGACTTCAAATCCAGCCGAGCGGTAGTGATCCTGCCGTTGGTGTGTTCGATTCGCACACGCCTCCGCC
>DBRE01000100.1:0-1581 GCA_002305535.1 Syntrophomonas sp. UBA1376 | reverse complement strand
AAACCACGGGGACGGTTCCTGCGGTTCGATTATGGTTATACCGTTACGCCTTTAGTTTAAATATTTGCTAATTCCCGTTAGCCTGGCCCACTTCTTATTGACAGCCCTTTTTCTTTTAATGCCTTCAAATATCTATCCCTTTTGTCCCTTTCGAATTTTTGAACATCTGAACACTGGTTAAGATTGCATGTTGTTTTAATGACACTAATAGATATATTCCGCTTTGCACGCTCCGTTTTCTACCAGTTATTAGCACATTGAACCACCTCTGGCTTATAATAGAAAAATAGATTAACTCATGCAACCGCAAGAACCGTCCCCCTGGTTCCCTTACTAAACACCTACTCCCGTAAAATATCTAGTCTGGCTATCTGCCTTTCGCAGACAACCAAATTCTAAATGCAACTCCTAGTCCTCCAGTATTGCCATAGCTGTACTGCATGCAAATATCATTATCCATGTCCCTATGTAGGCTACTAATGCTATTGTGTATAGATTCCAAAAAACACCTGTGGTAGAAATTATTTTCCAGGCCCAAAACAATTGGCCTACCACTGGAAGAATAAAGGTTAGAAATGCACTTAGAAATCCGCTCCAGTGAAATGCAATCAATATTGTCCATAAATATATAGCAATCCCACCAAACTTCACAACTAAAAAAGCTATGGTTACTAACACCTTGATAAGCATCAATAAAAATCGCCTTATTGGAGATGGCTTCCTTCTGTTTATACGATATTTTGGTGGCTCGTAATCCTCCAGAAGATAATCATAGTTATGATCAGCCATGTTGTTTATACCCCCCTTAGCAAATACCCCTTAACAGCCTAATTGCAAACCGCGGGGACGGTTCCTGCGGTTCGATTATGGTTATGCCGTTACGCCTTTAGTATAATACTTCTGCTAATTCCCGTGAACCGTCCCCCTGGTTACTCAATGTATTACCAGCCCTCTTTCCATACTGGTGCTCCATCAATAGCTTTAATAAGAGCCTGCATATCATTATGCAAAAAGAATAGCTGCACGGAAATCGATGCAAGCAACACAAGGGTAACAATTATTAATAATGTGTTAATAAACTTGTTCATTAATTAGCCCCACTTTTTATTTCTCCCCATTTATTTTAAGAGCATTGCCACGGGGACGGGTTGCTGACAACTTCCGATTTTTGGGTAAGCCGTCTGCGTGACAACCCCTAAACTACGGGGACGGTTCCTGCGGTTCGATTATGGTTATGCCGTTAACCTTTAATTTAAATATTTGCTAATTCCCGTTAGCCTGGCCAACTTCTTGTTGACAGCCCTTTTTTCTTTTAATGCCTTCAAATATCTATCCCTTTTGTCTCTTTCGAATTTTTGAACATCTGAACACTGGTTAAGATTGCATGTTGTTTTAATGACACTAATAGATATATTCCGCTTGGCACGCTCCGTTTTCTACCAGTTCTTGGAACATTGAACCACCTCTGGCTTATAATAGAAAAATAGATTAACTCATGCAACCGCAAGAACCGTCCCCCTGGTTCTGTCAACCGCAAGAACCGTCCCCCTGGTTCCCTTATGTGTAAGATGATTGGTGAGG
>DBRE01000040.1:12972-13177 GCA_002305535.1 Syntrophomonas sp. UBA1376 | reverse complement strand
GTTAAACTCTGACTTTATCAGGGTTCACAGAGCATTTATCGTGAATAAAAAGCAGATTAAAAGTGTGGCGCAGATTAGTGACCGAACTTATGAAATTGAACTTCATGACTGTTCACAAAGGATTCCTATGAGCAGAAGTGCATATAGCCAACATAAACGGCTGTTTAGTTAAATTGACCAAGGCGAAAGACACTACAAACTGTTG
>DBRE01000040.1:10993-12941 GCA_002305535.1 Syntrophomonas sp. UBA1376 | reverse complement strand
CTATGAAAGTAGTGATTTGGGATCTTCCCTGTAAGGGGGTGCTAATATCCTGGAAACTCGAATCTAAAGAGAATTAGTAATACGAAGGAAGGGCAGGCAATATAAAATGAAAATATCAACAAATATTCCGTTTCATTCTTATAACACTAAGCTTATAACTGAAAAGAAAAATCCCAATAGACAAACGAAGTTTGAATTAGTTGCATTTAATAGCGACAAAGGTATTCACTCCATCAGGCTGGATAAGGGAAAGACTTATAATCTTGGGAGTATTAATGGAAAACCCTTTGACCTTAAGTTACTGCAAAATGGCTTTGAATGGTCCGGACGGGTAAAATTATCTGGGCGACCAGAGGGAAAAGTAACACCTGAACAAAAAGCTGCAGCCGATGCTTTTGCTTCCTATACACCCCAAGAGTGGACACATGGTGAACATATAGGAGTAGTTATTTCCACTATAACAGACATAGCTGATAACAAGTTAGAAACCTCGTATTTTAACAAACGGATAAAACTTTTCGGCATTTCCCAAGATGAAATTGAAAGCGCCATAAGATACTTGAGCTTAGATCCCCATAGTCCATTTACCATTAATGGACGCACCTTCACTTTAAAGGAAGGGCTATTGGATGATTATGATGACAAAATGTTATATAAGAATAAAAGGAGGGGCTAGTAATGATCTTTAAAAGAACACTTATAATATTCGCTATCCTGATATCAATATTCGGATTTTGCAATTCAGCATTAGCATATAGCGGGAACACTGGAGATGTGACTCCTACTCCTAATATGATAGCAATATATTATCCCGAAACCTGGTCGAATGGGGAATGTACATGGGATTTTACCCAATCCCAATGGAATTATATACCGAAAACAGCTGAAATAGGGGCGGTTCAATTAATTTGGAATATGATACCATCATCAGGTTATTCTGGAGCACATGTTGCACTTTTTAATTCGGATTATTCAACTGGATATTATATGCCAAATAATATATTAACTAACGCCTTTGAAGGAGAGCCTTTTCACCAAGTCTTTAAATGTAAATTCTGGGTTGAGCAAAAACAATATCCTGGACAAGCTTTGTATTGTGTTCCAAAACTATTGGTTTATTATGATTTGCCATAATAACTAATACAACCGAAAAGTTTAATAAGTCTAACCAGGGGGACGGTTTTGAGTGCTCACCTAATGGTAGACAATTTGGGTACGATTAAAATCGATATGCTTTTATGCAGTTAAAAAATCTATCCAGGATCATCTCCAGCACTTGTATGGCATAGACGTTTCCGCTGCCCTCATCTCCAATATTACCAACAAAATCATGCCCATGGTCAAGGAGTGGCAGAATCGGCCTTTGCAAAAGGTTTATGCCGTAGTTTGCCTGGATGCCATTCACTTCAAGGTCAAGCAAGACGGGCAGATCGTCAATAAAGCCGCGGTAACCTACCCAGAAGCGGAGACTTCAGTCTCCGATCGCCACAGCTAGTCTTTCCAGGGCTTCCATCATGACCTTGGTCGGACAGGCTAGATTCATGCGCTCGAAACCGGCGCCTTCGTCGCCAAAAACATAGCCTTCGTCAAAGAATACCTGGGCCTCAAAATGCAGAAGCCTCTCCAATTCATCCTGATTTAGGCCCAATCCCCGAAAATCCATCCACTGCAGATAGGTACCTTCCAGATCAAAAACTTTGATCATCGGTAAATTGGCCGCCATAAACTTCTTCAATTCCAGGTGGTTGTGATAAACGAGGTTAATTAACTGCTCCAGCCACTCTTCACATTCGGTGTAGGCAATTTCGCAAGCTTTGTAGCCCAAGATGTTGAGCATGCCCGAACCGGTCAGATTCAGTTCCTGCACATAGCGGTGGCGAATTTGGGGGTTGGGAATAATGATATTGGATGTTTGTAGACCGGCCAGGTTAAAGGTCTTGCTGGGGGC
>DBRE01000040.1:9770-10954 GCA_002305535.1 Syntrophomonas sp. UBA1376 | reverse complement strand
CCGACCCGAGCCAGTTCTTCAGGAGTCCAAACGCGTCCCACCGGATTGTGGGGACTGCAGAACAAAAGCACTTTGTTTCTGGGGTGGCGGGCTTTTTGCTCCAGGTCGTCATAGTCTATAACATAGCCGGAGCCCGTGAAAAGCAGCGGGTTTGTTACGAGCGTACGTTTATTCCGTTTAGCAGCGGCGTAAAACGGATAGTAAACAGGAGTCTGGATGATGATGCCGTCTCCTTCATCTGTCAGGGCTTTCACTGCCAGAAAAAAGGCATTGACCACCCCAGGCATACCAATGATCCATTCCTGGCTGATCGCCCAATCGTGCCGCTTCTCAATCCAACAGCATACCGCGTCCAGATACGATTTGGTAGGTATCGTATAACCCAAAATGGCTTGGTCTAAATAATTTTTCAAGCCCTCCGTGATTTCCGGCGGATTCCTTAATTCCATATCCGCTACCGAAAAAGGCACTACTCCTGGGGAAACTTCCGGATTCCATCCCCGCATCTGCTCCCACTTGGCAGAGCCCATGTTGCTCCTGTCTACAACGGTAGTAAAATCATACTTCATCTTTTTCTCACATTCTTTGTCCCTAGTATGCTATCATCCTAGCATAGAACGGGGTAAACTAACATTGGATAAAATTCAGGTGGTAATTTTGTGGATACAAATCATGCAATGATGCAAACGATGCAGCCCAGTAAGCTCTTTTTGAAGTACCTGATCCCATCCTTGTTCGGCCTGATGTTGATGGCGATCAATATTTTAGTGGACGGTCTATTCGTTAGCCATGGGGTTGGGGAACCCGCCCTGGCCGGGGTAAACATCGCTTCGCCCATTTATTCGGTCATTTTATCTGTTTCACTGTGGATCGGCATGGGGGGTGCCACGCTGTACTCTATTGCGCTAGGCCAACAAAACCCCCGGCGTGCGCAAAAAATATTTACACATGCGCTGGTTCTGGCTCTCTTAACGACCGGATCGATTATTGGACTCTGCCTAGTATTTGAGCTACAACTGGCTTATTTATTTGGGGCTACCGATGCGATCGTTTTTTACGTGGTTGATTTCCTGCACATAATTCTGGTTTTTGGGCTTGTCTTAGTACTGGAAAACATTTTAAGCATTTTCATCAGAAATGACGGCAATCCCAACCTGGCCATGCTAGGTTTAGTGGTTACATCT
>DBRE01000040.1:2504-9745 GCA_002305535.1 Syntrophomonas sp. UBA1376 | reverse complement strand
TCGTTTTACTGACCCACTTTTGGACTTCGAAAAATCAATTGAGGGTGGTGCGCACCAAGCTTGACCTTCCTATGCTAGGCAATATTTTCGTCATCGGCTTTCCCAGTTTTATTGTGGAAGGCACCTTCGCTGTCATGATAATCGCCTTCAATATCACCTTCAGCCATCATACTGGCGAAACCGGGTTGGTGGCTTATTCAGTCGTCAACTATATGCATGCGGTGTTGATAATGCTCTTCATCGGTGTTGGCGTAGCTGTTCAACCCATTACCAGTTATTATCATGGGGCCAAACTTTACCAGCGAATGGGACAAATAGTAAGTATCGGGCTTAGAACCGGATTTGGGCTGGGGATAGCTTTATTTGTTTTTGGTCTGGTGGGCAAAGAGTTGATCATCGATATGTTTGGGATCGCCGAGCCCCAGATCATAGAGTACGCTAAAATTGGCATTGTTTACTTTTTTAGCGGCTATCTATTCTTAGGGATTAACTCAGTTCTGGTGCAATTTTATCAATCCATCGAGAAAACTCGTATTGCTACATTGATCACCTTATCCCGCAGCGTGATCCTATTCATCCCTCTGCTTTGGATCATGCCGAATCTCTTTGGAGAAAATGCCATTTGGCTGGCTTTTCCCGTCGCCGAAGGGTTAACGGTTCTGATCATTTACCTGGCCTTAAAAACCAAGAGAATAGAACTTGTGCCAAAGGAGAGTTAATGTCCAATCTTCCGTATGGATCAGCAATCTTCGTCCAAGGCCTCAATCAGAAAGCTGACCGGACGGAACCCGTCATTGCAGGAGATCATGGCTGACTTTTTGTTTTTCATCCAGCCATCATATAAGTCCTCGCCCCCGTGAGCAAGGGTCATTACAAAAGCGGACATACTATCCCAGGCACTATCGCACATTCCCTCCGGCTTTTCCCAGCCGTTAGCAATGAATACCCGCCCCATCGTCATATCGCAGGTATGTTCGATGGGATTTTCGTATTTGTCTATCAAGTCTTGATAGTGAGCCATTTTCATCACGGTAATCCTAATCTTTTTCATCATCATTTCTCCTCGCCCCACGATTATTTGTGTGTTCTCACTCCTAGCTTCAGACATTTACCCCGTCTAGTCTGTTTCTTTAAATATTACGTCATCCGGAGACAAAGTCGAAGGATCTTTTCTGGTAATAGAAGAAAAGATCCTTCGGTCGTTCCTTCAATATGAAAGTCTTTCCGTCACCGACAAACTCCTGTTTTCAGTGCTTTTTTACTGCTAAACAATAATTTACACTATCAAACGCAGACATTGCATGCATCGGATTTGCTTCGTTATACGCAGAAAAAAATCCACTCGTAATCTGATCTGGCGTCAGATGCTCCGCAATCGAAAAACCGCAAGCATCAAGCAGATTTTCCATATCAGAATACGAATAAGATGCCAGCATTGTTTCATTAGCACTACTGGCGAGCATAGCCTGCTTTTCGGCACGTTCTCCGGCTTGTTCGGTATATGATTTCTCATCTGGATAATCAAATGCGATCTTGCTACCCTTTGGAATGATCTGAGAAATATTCATGAGCAGTTCCCGAAATCTATCCGCAGGTAAATAGTAACTGATTCCTAACAAACTGCAAAAACTGATACAAGCCGGTGAGTAATTGGGACTTTCTCTGAAACACTTACTCCAGTCCGTCTGTAAAAAATCTGCCGTTAGGTAATAGGTGCGATTGGGAATTGTTATTTCTGCCTTTTTCAGTCGGATTTGTTTGTCCTCAGCGGTAGCCGGATGATCAATTTCAAATACTGAAAGTTCATTCGCCCAGGCAGGCCTGCGGTAAGCAAAGCTATCATAACCAGCGGCAAAGATTAAATACTGCGTCGTTCCTAAGCGCACGGCACTTTCTAAAGCTCTTTCTGTAAAAGCTGCTCGTCCAAGTGGAGATGGAGCAAGATAATTATCGACTATCCACCTTAGAGCCTCGTCTTTATCGCCCTGAAATGTCGGATTAAAAAACTCGATACCCGCCAACATATGACCCGCCACTTGTTGGTAGTCATTACCAAGTAACAGTTTGGCAAGAATGTCATCAAATATTTTGACATCATTGTTTTCGCTATGATGAGCACGGGCAAATGCACTCACTATAGCTGTCATACTTTTCTCTCGCATATCATCACCTCTTATACCTAATACACCCTGTGATGATATATTACAAGTCTTGAATTTTAGCCCTTTTTGCGGTAATGTAATACCATAAAGAAGCGACATTTTTATCCTATCGCAGCTATACTGTGGTAGGTTTTTATTTTATGTCACCCTCTTTGCCCCATCTTGCTAATCAGCGGGGTCAGCGGTCTGTTCCTGGCACTGCCAGAGTAGTTCGCAGATGTCCAGGACTTGCACTTGTCCTTCTTCAACAGTTTCTTTGACACCATCATTTATCATGGTCATACAGTAGGGGCAGTTGACCACTACCGTATCTGGATCAACTTCCAGAAGTTGTTCGGTGCGAGTCTGGTTAATGCGTTTGAAACCTTCTACGGCTTCTTCTTCCAGCCACATGCGACCTCCCCCAGCACCACAGCAAAAGCTGAACTCTACGGATTTGGGTATATACTGCAGAGCCCCGCCAGCAGCCTGAATAACCTCCCGAGGCTCTGTATAGATCTGATTATAACGGCCCAGAAAGCAGGAATCGTGATAGCTGGCCCGATACTTAGATTGGTTTGCTGAACTAAGTCGTCCCTCTTTAATTAGTCGAGCTAAAATTTCACTGCTGTGATAAACCTCATACTCGCCCCCTAGCTGGGAATATTCGTTTTTGATAGTGTTGTAGCCGTGGGGGCAGATGCAGATGATTTTAGAGACGTTGTAACGCTGGAAGGACTCGATATTCTGGGTAGCCAAAGTCTGCCAGAGATATTCATTACCCAGACGACGGGCCCACTCACCGCAACAGTATTCTTCCGTCCCCAGATAGCCTACCTTGATCCCGGCTTTGTCCAGCAGACGAACCAGGGCCTCACCAGCCTTTTTGTAGCGATCATCAAAAGCAGCTGCGCAGCCCGCAAACAACAGGTACTCGTAGTCGGCTTCCTCCTCCGGCAGCAAAGTTACCAGATCGCGAATGTTTCTCTCCTGGAGCCAATCAGCCCGGTTAGCCCACCCCACTCCCCAGGGATTGTAATTGCGCTCGGTATTGGTAAAGGCCATCTGAGCTTCACTGGGCATGTCGCCCTGCCACATGACCAGGTTGCGACGCATATCAATGATTTTTGAAACGTGTTCGATAAACATAGGGCAGTGATATACACAGGCCAGACAATTGGTACAATCCCACAATACCTGAGGAGTAACTATATCGTAGATCATGTGTTTTTCGGTTTCTACTACTCCTTCGATCTCAGCCTCTGTGGTCATAGTAACAGCTTCCAAGTCATCGTCGTTTTCGCCCAGCATATAAGGAGATTTATTATCGAGATGTTTCTTTAGAGTCTGAATTATAGTTATCTTAGGGTTTAAGGCCTTGCCCGTATTGTAGGCGGGACAGGCCTCCTGACATCTTCCGCACCGAATGCAGGCATCCAGATCCAATAGATCCTTCCAACCCAAGTCTTCGATCTGCTCTGTGCCATAGGTCTCAGCTTCCTCCAGGTTTTCTACCAATCGCACTGCAGCCGGTTCATAGTCACGGGCGTAGTAACTGGTCATGCCGGTGAAAATGTGCCATAGCTTGGTAAAAGGAACCATGCCTATAAACAGGAAGGAAATAGCCATGTGGAACCACCACATGAAGCGATGCCAGCTGAGCATACTTTCCAAAGCTCCTCCGGAAAACATACCGGCAAAGATCCAGCCGATTGGTGAAGCAGTACGTTCATAGGCGATATCGGCCATGGTAGTAGCCAGTTTGATCTGCGATGCCACCCGTAGCCCTTCCACAATATAGCCGGTAAAGAGAATTGCGAAGATCAAGAATAGGATCCAGCCATCCAGAGGCTTACTATCGTTTAATCGATCCGGGCGCATAACATAGCGGATGTATGCTAAGACAGCTACTCCCACCATGGCCAAAAAGCCCATTACATCTACAAACCAGGAAAAATAGATATAAATGTTACCGGTCAAAGGCGGAAATCCGGTTATGTTCCAAAGGGCAAAACTAGCCGTAGCAATCAGCAGAACCACAAACCCCCAAAACAAAAGAAAATGCATCCAGCCAGGCAGCGGTTTTTCAATTACCCGAATCTGCCCCAGAGTATTGTATAGAAACGACCAAGTCCTTGAACCGATAGGTTCCTTGCGGTCGCTCTTGGCCCGAGCCTGCATCCAAATGCGCACCCGCTTATAAACCCCATATAAAAAGATTCCGATGGGGATCCACATAAGTATGTAGATCAGCCATTCATAGTGGATATTGGCGCCTACTACCCGCATAGGAACTTCATAGCCACCTTCAAAAGGGTGAAAACTAAAACTCACTACCATACCTCCTCAAACAAACAACGGGCAGACCATGTTTTTCCATAGTCTACCCGTTATAAGGAGAATATATTTTGTTATTTTACAAGAATATTTGGATAGCTACCTGGGCTAGATTTGATAAGGGACCCGGATACAATCCAAACAACAAGGTGCCGGCTAGACAGACCCACAGTGCAGCACCCACTGCCTTGCCCGGCTTTATTGCGCTGACATCATCATTGGTACCGATGTACATCGCCTTAGCTACCTTCAAATAGTAGTACACCGAGATCATACTCATGATCAAGCCCACAAATGCCAGCCATAGGTAATCAGCCTGAATGGCTCCTGAAAACAGATAAAACTTCCCTACAAACCCGGCTGTAGGCGGTATCCCGGCCAAAGACAGCATACATACGGTCATGATAGCCGCCACCATTGGGGAACGCCGGGCCAAGCCGTTAAAGGCCTTTATGTCTGTACTACCGGTTTCTACTTCCACTATGGTAGCCGCTGCAAAGGCACCCATGTTCGAAAACACGTACAACATGGCATAGAAGAGTACACCCTTCAATCCATAGGTATTGTAGGCCACCAGCCCTACTATGATGTATCCGGCCTGAGCAATACTGGAATAAGCCAAGAGTCGCTTGATATCGGTCTGCACCAGAGCGATCAGGTTTCCTACTACAATGGTGATAGCCGCCAAGATGGCCAGGAGCAGGGGCCAATCAAAAGTGCTGACCGGGAATGCGATCACAAACACACGCACCATAGCCGCAAAAGCCGCTGCTTTGGAACCTACCGCCAGGAAGGCCGTTACTGGTATAGGCGCACCCTGGTAAATATCCGGTGCCCACATATGGAAAGGTACCAGGGATATTTTGAAAGCAAAGCCTGTCAGTATCAGAATGATACCAGCGATCATGACCGGCTGCATGGAAAACTGTGCCGCCATATCCGCGATCACAGTAGTTCCGGTCACAGCGTATACCAGACTGATGCCAAACAGAAGGATGGCCGAGGATAATGCCCCCAGGATCAGATATTTCAAACCGGCTTCCGCCGACAGTTTATCTTGTAAGAGATAAGCTGTTAGAATGTAGAAACTGACCGTCATGAGCTCCAGACCGATGTACAGAGTGATCAGTTCTCCAGCCGAAGCCATAACTACCATACCCAACAGGGCAAATATCATAAAACTGTAAAACTCATTTACCCGTTCTTCGAACCGCTCCAGATAGCGGCCTGCACTGAGTATTACCAAAATACCCGCTGCCACGAACAGCAGTTTGAAAAAGCTACCAAAGGGATCGATCTGATAGTTGCCGTTAAACAGGCTGTACTGAGCAGTGTACAATCCTCCGCCCAGAATCAATATCCCCAGCAGTGCTATGACCGCCACTGGCTGCATAACACGACGCCCCTTTTCAGGTAGCAACAGACCCAGCATCAACAGCACCGATCCTAAAGCGGCCAAGGCAATCTCTACAGAAAGTAGTGTCCATGACATTAGAACATCCCTCCTATCTGCAGCGATCCCAGTTGGGCAACCAGGTCACCCACCCCCAGGTTGATCAAGTCCATCAAGGTGAAGGGGGCAATGCCGCCGATTAATATAGCTGCACCCAGAACCAGTAAGGGAACCATTTCCACACCCTTAAGGTCTTGCAGATGATCCCATTCCGGCCTACGCGGTCCAAATAAGACCGCCCCTAGAGTGCGTAAAATATACAAAGCCGTAAAGATGATCCCGGAAACCGCCAGGATAGTCAAAACCTTATAGGTACCGAAAGCGCCTACAAATATGGTGAACTCACCGATGAAATTGACCATACCTGGCAATCCCAAAGAAGCCAGTCCCGCTATCATGAATCCAGTAGCCAGACGCGGCATCTGATGAGCCAATCCGCCGAAATCATCCACATTGCGGGTATGACTCTTCTCATACAGATTACCTATCATGGCAAAGAACAGAGCGGCCATGACCCCATGGGCAAACATCATTATTATGGCGCCATTGATACTTATCAGGTTCAAGGCGGCTATACCGATCAAAACATATCCCATATGACTGACACTGGAGTACCCCACGATGTACTTGAGATCTTTTTGACTGAGGCATATGAAAGCCGCATAAACCACGTTACCTAAAGCCAGCACAGCGATTATGGGCGCAACATAAGCGGCCCCACCGGGCAGGATCATAAGTCCGATCCGGATCAAGCCGTAGCCGCCGATCTTCTTCAGCACGCCGGCATGGATCATACTGACCGCCGTCGGTGCTCCCGCATAACCATCCGGAGACCAGGCATGGAAAGGGAACATGGACAATAAGGTGCCAAATCCCAAAGCCATCAAGACAAATTCGAAAATCTGGAATCCGATGGGGAAATCCGCACTAGCCAAGGTGAACATATCCATAGTGGGGAATCCCAAAATAGCCTTGGATTTCACAAATAGCGCTACCAATGCCACCAACAGGAAAGCACTTCCGATCAGGAGGTAGATAGTCAATTTCATACCGGCATATTCCTTGGTGACCCGTTTGCTGCTGCCGAACATTATCACCAGCAGGTAGATGGGTATTACCACTACCTCATAGAACATGAAGAATATGAATAGATCCGTAGTTAGGAAAGTTCCCATAACCCCTGTTATCAGAATCAACAGCAGGCTGAAGAATTCCTTGACCCGATCGGCTACTTTCCAGGAAGCATAAACGGCACTAAAACCGATCAGGTTAGTTAAGAGCAGCATGGGAATGCTGATACCGTCAACTCC
>DBRE01000040.1:0-2389 GCA_002305535.1 Syntrophomonas sp. UBA1376 | reverse complement strand
CCACCCCCTTATATCAGCAACGCAAAGCCGGCAAGCACAACCAGCCCCACGATGACGATGACTCCAGCCAACATATAAGCTGCATAAGTCTGCACCTGACCCGTTTCCGTGTAGCGCAGTACTTTACCGGCTCCGCCGGTCAGAGCAGCCAGGCCGTTGACCAGGCCGTTAACAACGTAAATATCGAACCAGAATAAAGCCTTCGCAGTACCATAAACGAACCGTTGTCCCAACCAGTGATAAAGCTCGTCAATGTAGTACTTGTTGTACAGCAAAGTGTAGATACCCGAGAATCTTTCCCGCATTTGCAGGTGGTTGATCCATTCTTTCTGATAAATAGCCCAGGCCAGTCCTATTCCGGCAATGGCTACCAGCGATGAGATGGCTATAACCATGGTGCTTGCTTCATAATGAACCGCTCCCGGATAAGTCACAAAACGGGCGAAAGCATAATCCATCAGCGGTGAACCCACAAATCCAGCAATCACTGCCATAACCGCCAAAATGATCAGCGGGATCGTCATCACCGGCGGTGATTCATGGGCCTTTTCTACGCCCTTACCAGATCCGAAGAATACTACAAAAATAAGGCGGAACATATAGAAAGCGGTCATGAAGGCCACCAGAGTTCCCAGCAGATATAGACCGGTGTAACCGCCCGCAAAAGCACCTAAGAGAATTTCATCCTTACTCCAGAATCCTGATAAAGGCGGTATACCAGCCAGAGCCAGAGCTCCAATCACGAATGTCCAAGTGGTGATAGGCATTTTGTCCTTTAAACGTCCCATCTTCCAGATATCCTGTTCACCGGCGATAGCGTGGATAACACTGCCAGCAGCCAAGAAGAGCAAGCTCTTAAAGAAAGCATGGGTCATCAAGTGGAACATTCCAGCTGTCATAGCTCCGATACCCATGGCCATTACCATATATCCCAATTGGCTCAAGGTAGAATAGGCTAAGATCCGTTTGATATCATTCTGTACCAAGGCAATGGTAGCAGCGAATAATGCGGTGAAACCGCCAATAACCGCGATAAGCATCATAACTTCCGGAGTGGCACTGAAAATAAAGAAGGCCCGCGCTATCAAATATACACCAGCAGCTACCATGGTAGCCGCATGGATGAGAGCACTGACCGGAGTGGGACCTTCCATGGCATCCGGTAACCATACATGCAGAGGAAACTGCGCCGATTTTCCAATGGGCCCGGCTAGAAGCAAAATGGATACCACGATGAGAATGGCAGTATTGGTATAACCCGCTACTTCGGCTGCCAAACCGCTAAAGTTCAAGGTACCAAATATGATTTGCAGGAATAAAATCCCTAACAATAGACCGAAGTCTCCTACCCGGTTAGTTATAAAAGCTTTAACAGCAGCATTTTTAGCTGAATGCCGGCCAAACCAGAAGCCGATCAACAGGTAGGAAGCCAATCCAACTAACTCCCAGAAGACAAACAACTGTCCAAAGTTATTGGCTAACACCAGTCCCAGCATAGCTCCGGCGAAAACCGATTGATAGGCATAATAACTGCTGAAACCAGGGTCACCATGCATATAACCCCAGGAGTATATTTGCACCAGCAAAGCCACCGAGGTCACCACTATGAGCATGACCGCAGTCAAGCCGTCGATCAGCAAGCCCATATCTACATTAAGACCCGGCATAGCCAGCCAGCGCATTGAGACTTCAAAAGTCTCCTGCATACCGCCCAGAAAAACGTGAGCAGCCACCAATACTGACAATCCAAATGACAAACCAATGGCCAGGATGGACAAATAGGCGGACAGCCTGGGCCAGCGGTGTAGGAAAAGGCCGATCAGCGCAAAGGCTGCAAAAGGCAGCAATACGATCAGCCAGGCTAGTTCTAAGCTCCATGCAAACATCTGTCCCACCTACCTTACCATTTCAGCAGATTAAAATCGTTCAAGCTGACCGATTTTCTCTGCCGGAATATCGAAATAATCAGTGCCAATCCCACGGCTACTTCAGCTGCCGCTACCACTATTACAATTAAGGCAAACAGCTGTCCTACCGCTTGATCAGTCACTATATAACGGTTTATGGCCACGAAGTTGAGGTTGACTGAATTCAGCATCAACTCGATTGACATTAACACTGCCACCGCATTACGTTTGCTCAAAACTCCATAAATGCCAACAGCGAATAAAATCGTGGCCAGGAGCAAGTAGTGCTGAAATCCAATCATTGATCCTTCGCCCCTTTCGCCAGAATGATAGCTCCTACTACAGCCACCAGAAGCAAAATGGCAGCCACTTCAAAAGCAACTACATAGTCACCCAGCAATAGCTCAGCGATCTGTCCCAGGCGATCCCCACTGCCATTGCCAGCCTGTATAGTAAACTGGCTCTCCCAAATAGAGAAGCCG
>DBRE01000049.1:25070-30378 GCA_002305535.1 Syntrophomonas sp. UBA1376 | reverse complement strand
AGTATTTTGGATCATGTAGTGCTAGCGGGCGTGGAATAAAATTCTAATGGTTTAAGGTTATATCCCTAATTTGTTTCTAATAATAATGTAGTACTTTAGGCCGGTAGGCCAGGAGTAAAAACGCTCCGGGGGTGAGAACAATCAGTAACAAACGTTGGATCGCCTTAACCATAACAATCCTACTGATACTAGGAGGATACCTAGCTTACCGACCCGCTATGGATTACTACGTAAAATCCAAGCTGGACCCACAGGTCGAGCTTTCTGCATCTACACAAAAGATGACTCAGATCAAGAGTTATCGTTATGTGCTCAAGTCGGGTTTTACAGTGGATGGACGAGAGGAGGTGATTAGTGAGGTAGAAGGTGAAAAAGAGCAAGGAAATACGCACTTAAAGGGGGAGATGGTAAACACACCAGTTGATATTTACTATATTGACCGTACCATTTACAATTATGATTCTTTCTCTGAAAAGTGGCTGGTGATCGACAGTGGTACTACTAATTCGGAAGAACTCCTGATTTCAGAGTTGAATCCCTTGTCTAACTTCAGATTTAAGAGCGTATCTACAGTGGAAAAAGTAGGTTTTGAACCGGTAGATGGTACGGAGTGCCTGCTGGTAAGTTGTCAACCGTCGGTGGAGAGTCAGCTATTGGAAAGTCTCTGGGATAACTTTAAATATCAAATATGGATCGATTATAAGCAGCAGATAATCCGTAAAGCAACTCTAGAAGCCACAAACAAACAGAATCCCAATACTCGGCTGAGTATAGCTGTTGAGTTTTATGACATCGACCAGCCTATCACAATCGAACCACCGGATACTACTAAAGGAACTAATTAACCGCCGGGGCTGCTAGCCCCGGCTTTTAATATTTCTGCGGTCTTCGATAAGCCTAATAATGGCCTGTCGAAGGCTTTTTTATGGGCAATGCGTGTAGGGGCGATGCCCACATCGCTCCGCTAATACTCGGGTGACAGGCATTTTAACAGCAATATACATCATAAGGCAATTTATGCAAAGGTTCCATCTTGTGGAACCGAGCTCGGCTTAATCTCATAGAATGTATTGTATTTTCTATTATGAAGGAGTGAGAACAGGTGGATAAATTCGATGATAGAAAGAGGGAAAAAGAATTAGCGCGCGCCTACGTACCGTTCCAGCCTTATTGTGCGGTATTTCCCCTGGATGTTTCCCTGATGAAAGGAACTATTTGGACCTGTTTGGCTGATTATCCCCCCCGGGAAGATCGTAAAAAAAGGGAGGGCGACAAGTATGACCAACCACGGTGAAAAAATGAGCCGGGGAAAACTTCTCCGGGCTATTCAGGAATACGAGTTTGCAGCGATCGAATTAAATCTTTACCTGGACAATTTTCCGCGCTGTAAGGATGCCCTGGAAGATTACAACTATATAACCAGGGAACTAAACAGGTTAAAAGACGAATATAATAAATGCTTTGGGCCCTTGAGGAATTTTGGCGAAGATATGAGCGATTACCCTTGGCAATGGGTGGATGAACCCTGGCCATGGGAACGAGGCTATTAAGGGGGGAAAAACATGTGGATTTATGAAAAGAAGTTAGAATACCCGGTAAATATCCGCAGTAAAGATCTGAAAATGGCCAAAGCACTATTCTCCCAGTACGGCGGACCCGACGGAGAATTGAGCGCTTCTCTGCGCTATCTGACCCAGAGATATGCTATGCCTACCGGAAAGACCAAAGCACTGCTGACAGATATCGGTACTGAGGAATTAGCTCATGTAGAAATGCTAGCCACTATGATTTATCAGATGACCAAGGATGCATCTCCAGAAGAACTCAAGGAAGCTGGACTGGGAGGATACTATGCTCAGAATGGCAAAGATCTGTATTGGGTAGATGCGGAAGGAGTTCCCTGGACAGCAGCCTATGTCAGAGCCGTAGGAGATCCGGTGGCAGATTTGATGGAAGATATGGCAGCGGAACAAAAAGCCCGAGCCGTTTACGAGCATTTGCTCAGTATGACCCGGGAACCTGATATCATCGCACCACTGAGATTCTTGTGGCAAAGAGAAGTTGTTCATTTCCAGCGTTTTGGCGAAGCATTACAGCATATTTATGACTACCTGGACAGTCGGCACACCTTTCATATGGGGGAAGAATTTCCCTTGTAAATTTTCCAGCAACCACAAATATGAGGGAGAAAGATATAGGAGGAGTTTATAGGACTCCTCCTCAGACCGTCAAAAAAGGCTAATAGCTGCGTTAACTCGGGCAACCCGTTCAATCGACGTACCTTAAGTACGCCTCAATCACGGGCTTCCCAGTTGCCTTGCTCTTATCCTTTTTTGCTCGCTCTGGCANNGTCGACTTTTTCGACACCCTGAGGAGGAGTTTATAGGACTCCTCCTGCGCTGATTTCTGGTGAAAAGATTTCCCTGACTACATTAATTGCGTCGTAGTTTGGTTGTTGTTATAATCCAATTTATAGAGGAGGGATCTGTTTGAATCTGGAACAAGTAGATATCCTGTATGATCGGGATGTAATTATGGCCAGAGTGAAAGAAATAGCTCAGGAAATAACCCGCGATTATCAAGGTAAAAGTCTGTTGGTGGTAGGCATATTGAAAGGTGCTTTCGTTTTTATGGCTGATCTGGTCAGAGAAATTGACCTGCCCTTGGAGATAGACTTTATGGATGTCTCCAGCTATGGGGCTTCGACGGTTTCCTCCGGTGAAGTGCGTATTGTGAAAGATCTGGACTACTCCATCCACGATAAAGATGTATTGATAGTCGAAGATATAGTAGATACCGGGCTCACCCTGTATTACATAAAAGAAATTTTGGCTAAACGCAGCCCCTGCAGTATAAAGATTTGCTCTTTATTGGACAAACCTTCCCGACGCAAAGCCCATATCCCCCTAGAATATGTGGGGTTTGCGATTCCCGATAAGTTCGTAGTTGGTTATGGCCTGGATTATGCTGAACAGTATCGGCATTACCCAGCGGTATGTGTGCTGAAACCATCAGTATATGAGAAATAGAGGTGTCACAATGGAGAAAGAGACCATACTGGTTCTGGACTTTGGTGGCCAATACAATCAATTGATCGCCCGCCGGGTACGAGAGCTGTCAGTTTACACCGAAATGGTTCCCTTTGATATCAGTTATGAAAAAATCCAAGCCCACCAGCCCCTGGGAATAATCCTGTCCGGGGGCCCTGCTAGTGTACACGAGGAAGGTGCTCCTCAGTGTGATCCTCGTATTTTCCACATGGGCATACCAGTGCTGGGGATCTGCTATGGGATGCAGCTTATTGCCCATCACATGGGAGGAGAGGTCAGACCCAGTCCGCTGCGGGAATATGGCCGTGCTACCTTGCATGTAAGGCAGGATACCCCGCTCTTTGCTGGATTGGAGAAGGATCTGCAGGTGTGGATGAGCCATGGCGATGTTATTCACAGTCTGCCAGAGGGTTTTGAAGTCACAGCACAGACTGACAACTGTACTTTTGCCGCTATACATCATCCTCAGCGTAAGCTCTACGGGGTGCAGTTCCATCCTGAGGTTCGCCATACCCTTAAAGGAATGGAGATACTGCGGAACTTTTTGTTTGCAGTTTGCGGCTGCAGCGGCAGTTGGGACATAGAGGATTTCATCGACGAAGCCATTGCCGAGGTTCGTTCCAAAGTAGGAGATAAAAGAGTGTTGTGTGCCTTAAGTGGGGGCGTAGATTCGTCGGTAGCGGCAACATTAGTTCACCAGGCGGTAGGTGATCAGTTAGTTTGTGTTTATGTGGATACCGGCCTAATGCGTAAAGGTGAGTCAGAAGAGGTAATTGAAACCTTTCAGAATCATATGGGGATGAATCTAGTATTCGTCCAGGCCCAGGAGCGCTTCCTGGAAAAACTATCCGGAGTGATCGATCCCGAAAAGAAACGCAAGATCATTGGTGAGGAATTTATCCGCATCTTCGAAGAAGAGAAAGCCAAATTGGGAGAAATAGATTATCTAGTCCAGGGGACTATCTATCCCGATGTGATCGAGAGCGGGACTAGCACTGCCCATACCATCAAGAGCCACCATAATGTGGGGGGGCTGCCGGAAGATATGGATTTTCAGTTAATAGAGCCTCTGCGGATGCTGTTCAAGGATGAAGTGCGTATGGTCGGACAAAAACTGGGCATACCTAATGAGATATTGTGGCGGCAGCCCTTCCCTGGCCCCGGTCTGGGAGTCAGGGTGCTGGAAGAAGTTACTGGCGAGAAAGTGGATATTCTTCGGAACGCAGATGCCATTGTCAGGGAGGAAATATCCAAAGCCGGGCTGGATCGAGACATCTGGCAAGCCTTCGCGGTACTGCCTCCCGTTCGCAGCGTGGGAGTCATGGGTGATGCTCGTACCTATGCCTACCCCATCATCGTAAGGGCAGTGGTAAGCGATGATGCTATGACAGCCGAAGTAGCCCGCCTTCCCTGGGAAGTGCTGGACACCATAGCCCGTCGGATAGTGAATGAAGTGGATGGCGTTAACCGGGTCGCTTATGATATTACTGGCAAACCCCCTGGAACTATTGAATGGGAATAGTCCTAAAAAGTGAACTAAGAAAGGACTAATCTCATAATAAAATGAAAAAATAAGTCTCCCAGGTAGGAAAATTAAAAACGATGCAGAAAATGTCAATTTGGCTAAGAAAACTTTCAGGGAGATAAACATTAACATGGAGACAGATGCCAGGATTATTATGCCATTGAGTGGGCGAGGCAAGCCGGTGGTTTATACGTATGATGATAAGGGCGACTACTCGGTACAATGGGGCAATATCAGTTTCATCATCACTTCTGCACAGTTACAAAAGATCATGCAAGATTATTTCCAAGAAAAATCCAATTGGTATTCGCTGGGGGCGAGCATGACGGCACCTATCCCGGGAGGATTGGGAGAATTCATTCTGCAGGAATTCCCGCCGCTGGGGCCCCGACATGCTTCCGCTGTTGCTGCCATTATGGTCAATGAAGGAATGCTAGAATCCAGAGGTAAAAATCCCATTGAGTTGAAACGCGTGCAGGATAATTAACTAGATGCGAGCAGGGACGGTTCTTTCTGGCAGAAAGAACCGTCCCTGCTCGCATCTCCGGAGGAACCCTTCCGCCGGCTTCTGTCTTTAGTGATGGTGATGGGGGTGATCGTGGTCGTGTTGGCAGGAAATGCCCTTATCCACCAAAGTTCCGGCGGCAAAGCTCTGCAAAACTTCCTGGCAAGATCCTCTGGCACCGCTGATCACTGATAGACCGCTATCTTCCAAGGCTTTACGGGCGGGCTG
>DBRE01000049.1:24577-25065 GCA_002305535.1 Syntrophomonas sp. UBA1376 | reverse complement strand
GATGGTTATGCTGTAGTCGAGAGGCTTCAATCACCTCCAGAGAACCTATCTGCCCGCCTTCTATTTCGGCAATTATGAACTGCTGACTACGACCAAAATGCTGGTTGATTTGGTCGCCTTCAATCGGTAGTGCAACTTTCATCTTGGAGCTCCTTTTTGCTTCTTTTTATTATCTTTCATTTTACTATTCCCCTTTTATTTTGCTAGTCTGATCGAAATATTAAAAATTCAAAATAATTCCGCAAATCAGTGTCCAAGTCAACCAACTGCTGTTATAATTGGTATAAAGTTGCTAGATATGGGGGGGGTTAGCGTGGGAGGCGCACATTATCGTATGAAGGCACTGGCCTACCAACTGGAACAAGCTTATGCCGAAGGCATCTTGACTCAACCGCTCATAAAGCATATTCTTGATCAGCTACAGGACTATATAGAAGGGTTTATTCAACAAGAGCAACAACAGCAGTTGCAGCAGTGGTACACAGGTA
>DBRE01000049.1:1636-24572 GCA_002305535.1 Syntrophomonas sp. UBA1376 | reverse complement strand
GTAATCTATCGAGAGTATATAAAGAGTTTGCCCGAGGGTCTATAATCTTATCGCCATTATTAATTAGCGTGAGACAGGAGAGTTACGCGCTCTATCAGTCAGATAGCCGACTGCGACCTCAAACAGATGGTAAAGAAGGTATAATCTCAATCAACTACAGGCAATAATTCTAAGAAAACGGAACAGGAGTAGATTGAGTATGCAGCCAGACCGACTGAATTGTTACCTGCCCACACGCACCGACGATACCAATTCACTGGATGATCTGATCCAGACCCTGACAGAGAGTCTGATCTATCGCCTGGATGATATAGCTAGCAGCGAGATTTTAGATCGCCTGGTAGATATACCCGATCTGGATCTACAAGGCGAAACCATGCTTTTGCGCGAAGAAATACAGCGACTCAGGAATCGCCTCGAACAGATGTGATTCAGAGTATTGATAATATATGGAGAGTTATGCTGGTTTGATTGACACCCGAACCCAGCTTTGTTACTATCAGATTGTAAGCAAATATACGAGAAACGCGAAAGTGTGTCTAGGGTTCCGCATCTCTGATGGACTGGTCCAAGTGACACAGGTGCCTGTTTTTATCGGGTGCTACACCGTATAGGGATAAAAGCCCAGGCGGATAGGTTTCGGTTAGACGAACCTACCCTTCTGGGTTTGTTTTTTAACAGAGCTTAAAGGAGGTAGGATGATAATGCCCAAAGTGGGAATTATTATGGGAAGTGATTCAGATCTGCCGGTAATGAAAGAAGCCGGAGATATTCTCTCCCAAATGGGGGTCGCCTATGAAATGACAGTCTGCTCCGCTCACCGTTTACCAGAGGAGACGGCTCGTTACGCCTCTCAGGCTCAACAACGGGGCTTGCAGGTCATTATTGCCGGTGCAGGCGGGGCTGCTCATCTGCCGGGAGTGGTCGCAGCCTATACAGTTCTGCCGGTTATTGGTGTCCCTATGAAAACCAGTTCCCTGAGCGGCTTAGACTCCCTTTATTCAATAGTACAGATGCCCCGGGGCATACCAGTAGCTACCGTGGCCATAAACGGTGCTGCCAATGCCGGATTACTGGCTGTACAAATATTAGCCTTGCAGGATGAGACACTACAGCGAGCTTTATTGGAATACCGTGAGAAAATGGCTGCTGAGGTCAGGGCCAAAGACCAGCGCTTGCAAGAACTTGGAGCAAAGCGCTATCTGCAGGAAAAGGAGGGCTGAGATATGATCGAACGTTATACTCTCCCGGAAATGGGCGCCGTCTGGAACGAAACCAGCAAACTCAACAACTGGCTGCAAATTGAAATTGCCGCCTGCGAAGCCTGGGCAAAGTTGGGTCGTATCCCCAAAGAGGCAGTCAATGTTATCAGCTCCAAGGCTAGTTTTGATGTGGAGCGGGTCAAGGAAATAGAGGCGGAAGTACGCCATGATGTTATCGCTTTCTTAACTAATGTGGCCGAGAATGTAGGTGACGAGTCCAAATACATACACCTGGGCATGACCTCATCGGATATTCTGGATACTGGATTAGCTATGCAGATGCGGGATTCGGCTGACCTTATTCTGAAAAGATTGGACACACTGCAGGAAGCAGTAGCGGAAAAAGCTCGACAGTATAAATACACCTTAAACATAGGCCGCACCCATGGCGTTCATGGAGAACCGACCACTTTCGGTTTAAAGATGGCCTTGTGGTTTACAGAAATTCAGCGCAACATAGATCGGCTTAAAGAAGCGCGCCAGGTAATTGCCTTTGGGGCCATATCCGGTGCAGTGGGCAATTTTGCTCATTTGGAGCCACAGGTGGAAGAATATGTGTGTGAAAAACTAGGTTTGCAGCCCTGTCCGGTTTCCACCCAGATCATCCAGAGAGATCGTCATGCGCAATTCCTGACCACTCTGGCTGTCATCGGCAGTTCCCTGGAAAAGATGGCGACTGAGATACGCAACCTGCAGCGCACCGAGATACTGGAAGTGGAAGAACCCTTTGCCAAAGGACAGAAGGGCTCATCAGCCATGCCCCATAAACGCAACCCTATGATGAGTGAACGGGTAGCGGGCTTATCCCGAGTATTGCGGGGAAATGCTCTGGCGGCATTGGAAAACGTATCTCTATGGCATGAAAGAGACCTGACTCATTCCTCTGTGGAGCGGGTCATTATCCCTGATAGTTGTATACTTTTGGACTATATGCTGGACAAGTTTACCGCTATTGTGAGCGGTCTGGTCGTATATGAGGATAACATGCAGAGAAATATCGAGCATACCCGGGGATTGGTTTTTTCCCAGGAATTGATGCTGGCTTTGGTGGGTAAAGGTATGCTGCGGGAAGACGCCTATCGACTGGTGCAGGAACATGCCATGGACAGTTGGGCCAAGGGACATGATTTCCAGGAATTGATCCAGCAGGACGAGGAGATAAACAGACGACTCACCACTCAAGAGTTGGCCGCAGTTTTTTCCTATGATATATACCAGGCCAAAGTGGACTACATTTTCAAGCGCTGTGGGCTAGAGTGAAGGGGGACAACCGACTGAAAACAACGGATATGCTCTACGAGGGCAAAGCTAAAATCATTTATGCTACCGAAGATCCGGGCTTACTGGTAATGAAGTATAAAGATGAAGCCACCGCCCTGGACGGAGCTAAGAAAGGTACTATTGCCAACAAAGGCCTGGTCAACAACCGGGTATCCTGTCTGTTATTTAAGCTCTTGGAGCAGCATGGTGTGGCTACCCACCTGGTAAAACAACTGGATGACCGTAGTGTACTTGTGAAGCGGATGCAAATGATCCCCCTGGAGGTAGTAGTGCGCAACGTGATGGCCGGCAGCCTGGCCAAAAAGCTGGGCCAGGAAGAAGGTCAGGTCATGGCCATGCCGGTATTGGAATTATACTACAAAAATGATGAACTGCATGATCCCATGATAAATGGATACCATGCCCGGGCTTTGGGCTGGGCTACCCAAGAGCAGCTGGCAGTTATGGAGCAAAAGGCTGGGCAGATAAACCAGATCCTGCAGCCCTTCTTTGACAGCATCGGCATTATTCTGGTGGATTTCAAGTTGGAGTTTGGCTTGGCAGAAGGGGAGATCCTGTTGGGTGATGAGATATCACCTGACTCCTGTCGTCTTTGGGACAAGGAAAGCATGGCCAAATTGGACAAGGATCGTTTTCGGCGTGACCTGGGTCAGGAAGCGGAAGCATATCAGGAAGTATGTCAGCGAGTTGAAAATGCTTTAGGCAATTAACACTTGAAGAATAAGCCGCAATAAATGGAAAAGTTAAGCTTGTCATTACACTCTGCGAGTACCACCGATGCTCTTACGATCGCTACCAAGGTCGCGCGCCGAAGACGTGGCAGTCTATGTACTCAAACCGTAGGTTTTGGCAGAGATCGCCACGTCGCTTCGCTCGTCGCGATGACAAAAGAATTGATTCTGGAGAAGGAGTTGTGTCCATGATAAAAGCCAACATTTTCGTCACCCTCAAAAAGGGCGTTCTTGACCCCCAGGGAGAGGCTGTCAGCCGTTCCTTAGAGGTTCTGGGCTATCATAGGGTGGAGGATGTTCGCATCGGCAAATTTATTGAGATTGTCCTGGACAGTGAAGATCCTGAAGAAGCTCGCCGACAATTGGAAGAGATGAGCGACAAACTTCTGGCCAATCCGGTTATTGAAGATTTCAGGGTAGAGATAGTAGAAGGTGAATAGGATGAAGTTTGGTATAGTGGTTTTTCCGGGATCCAACTGTGATGCAGATTGTTACCATGTAATGAAACACGTGGCTCATCAAAATGTGGAGTACATCTGGCATAAGCAGGATGATATAAAAGACTTTGATGCTCTTATATTGCCGGGAGGGTTCTCCTACGGCGATTATTTGAGAACGGGAGCTATTGCCAGTTTTTCACCGATCATGCCCGCAGTGATCGATTTCGCCCGTCGGGGCGGGCCGATAATCGGCATATGCAATGGATTTCAAATTCTATTGGAAGCCGGGCTTTTGCCGGGGGCAATGCTGCGCAACCGCAGCCTGACTTTTATCTGTGATACGGTAAACCTGCGGGTCAATCGTACGGATACCATGTTTACCAATCAATATGTCCAAGACCAGGTACTGCAGGTTCCCATCGCTCACGGGGAAGGGAATTATTACTGCGATAATGAAACCTTGAAAAGGCTGCAGGATAAGCAGCAGATCCTTTTTACCTATTGTGATGCTGATGGCCGGGAAACGGCGGAGGTTAACCCTAATGGATCAGTGTCCAATATTGCCGGTATCATCAACGAACGCGGCAATGTTATGGGTATGATGCCTCACCCGGAGCGCTGCTCGGAGCCTATCTTGGGAAGCAACGATGGGCTGGATATATTCCTGTCGATAATAGAATGGCGTCAGGGGGTGGGGATGAGATGAAGCAACTGACCTATCGCCAGATGGGACTGTCGGATGAGGAATTCCAACAGGTCGAGACTATTCTGGGTCGAGAGCCTAACTATTTGGAAACAGGCATGTTTGCGGTTATGTGGTCCGAGCACTGCGGTTATAAAAACTCCCGCCCTCTGCTAAAAATGTTTCCTACTGAGGGTTCTCAGGTTATTCAAGGACCTGGAGAAAACGCCGGTGTGGTTAATATCGGTGATGGTCAGGCCCTGGTGTTTAAGATCGAAAGCCACAACCATCCCTGTGCTATTGAACCCTATCAAGGAGCAGCTACTGGTGTGGGCGGGATCGTGCGCGATATTTTTACTATGGGAGCTCGTCCCATTGCTCTGCTTAATTCCCTGCGTTTTGGCGACCTGGAGGATGCCAGGGTACGCCAGCTGTTTAGGGGAGTAGTAGCTGGAATTGCCGGCTATGGCAACTGCCTGGGCATCCCTACGGTGGGCGGAGAAGTGTACTTCCATCCTTCTTACCAGGATAACCCGCTGGTGAATGCCATGTGTGTCGGATTGGTGGATCAAGATGAAATTGCCCTGGCCGTAGCTAATGAAGTGGGAAGCCTCCTTATGCTGGTGGGAGCGAAAACCGGACGGGATGGCATTCACGGTGCTACTTTTGCTTCAGAGGAATTATCGGAAAGCTCTGCTGAGAGACGACCCGCAGTGCAGGTGGGGGATCCTTTTATGGAAAAGCTGTTGATCGAAGCCTGCCTGGAATTGATCAAGGAAGATCTGGTGGCCGGCATGCAGGATCTGGGCGCGGCGGGACTGACCAGTTCCATAGCGGAAACTGCTTCGAAAAAGGGCCTGGGAGTAATGGTGGATGTATTAAAAGTCCCTCGCCGGGAAGAGGGCATGACTCCTTATGAAATTATGCTGTCGGAATCCCAGGAGCGCATGCTTATCGTACCCCGACCAGGGAAGGAAGCCCGCATCGCTGAAGTATTTGATAAATGGGGCTTGGATGCGGTAGTTATTGGGAAAGTAACTGCTGATGGCATGTTCAAGATTTATGAAGGAGAGATCCTGGCTGGGGAAGTTCCGGTAGAAGCTCTTACCGATGGCTGTCCGGTATATGTGCGGCAAGGAGAAGAACCTCCTCATTACAAAGAGGCCCAAGCTTATGATATTGACAGTCTGCCCAGATATGACCTGCAGGAAGCCCTGCTTAAACTGTTGGCTTCGCCGAATATTACTAGCAAGAAGTGGGTTTACAGGCAGTATGATTATCAAGTCATGACCAATACTACTGTGATTCCAGGCCATGGGGATGCAGCAGTACTGCGGATCAAGAATACTCTTAAAGGCGTAGCCTTCACCACTGACTGCAGCAGCCGCATGGTATACCTTGATCCTTACCGGGGAGGAATGCTGGCAGTGTGCGAGGCGGCCCGCAATCTGGCCTGCTGCGGCGCCCGGCCACTGGCTTTGACTAACTGCCTCAACTTTGGCAACCCGGAAAAACCCGATATCTACTGGCAGATGCAGAATGCCATCCAAGGAATGGCTGACGCAGCTCGGGCTCTTAATACTCCCGTGGTAAGTGGAAATGTGAGTCTGTACAATGAGAGTAGATCAGCACAGGTCTTTCCTACTCCAGTAGTAGGCATGGTAGGAGTGCTCGATGATGTGAGCAAACGCTGTGAAATGTCCTTCCAGAATGAAGGAGATATTATTGTGCTGTTGGGAAGGGTCAGAACCGAGCTGGGAGGTTCGGAATATCTGGCGGTTTGTCACCAAATCGAAGCTGGGGAAGTACCCCAACCGGATTTACATGAAGAGGTTCAAATCATAGAAATGCTGTTGGAATTGTGTGCAAGAGGACTGATCAAATCAGCCCATGACATCTCCGAAGGAGGTCTGGCAGTTACCCTGGCAGAATCAGCCATCCAGGGAGGGTTGGGATTCGAGACAGATTTGCCGGCTGCAGCTGATCAGGCCAGTCAAATACTGTTTTCTGAGGCTCCCTCCCGGGCGGTAGTAAGTCTGGCCCCAGAAAACCTGGATGCCGTTAAGGAAATGGCATCCCGCTATCAACTGCCTTGGACAGTTTTGGGTAAGGTAGGAGGGAGACGCCTGGTGATCAGTGAGGGTAACCATGAGTTGATCGATCTAGACCTGGAGCAAGCGGGTCATACTTGGGGGGAGGCACTGGCATGTATTATGAAGTAAGAGATAAGTTTAAGGAGGAATGCGGAGTTTTCGGTATATTTATCAACAACCCGGAAAATAGGACCGATGCGGCCCGTTCTACCTTCTACGGTCTTTACGCCCTGCAGCATCGCGGCCAGGAAAGTGCAGGCATTGCGGTCTCAGACGGTGAGGGCATCCAGCTTCACAAGGGTGTGGGCTTGGTTTCTGATGTTTTCACACCTGAACAGATCGATAACATGGAAGGCCACATCGCTATTGGACATGTACGCTACTCTACCACTGGTGAAAGCGGATTAGTCAATGCTCAGCCGCTGGTATTCCACTACTTGCAGGGCCGGGTGGCTCTGGCTCATAACGGCAACCTTATCAATAACAAGGAAATGCGCAAAAGGCTGAGCACCTATGGTTCGATATTTCAGACTACTACCGACACGGAGATAGTAGCTAATTTGCTAGCTCGCTATTCCCAAGATAAGATGGAAGATGCTTTGGCCAAATGCATGATCGACTTGAAAGGAGCCTTTGCCCTGGTAATAATGACTGAGGACACCTTGGTAGGAGTCAGGGATCCCATGGGTATCCGCCCCCTATGTCTGGGTGAATTGAACGGTAATTACATTCTGGCTTCCGAATCAGCTGCTCTGGATACAATTGGGGCTGAACTGGTTCGTGATGTCAATCCCGGTGAAATCGTGGTGATCAATAAGGATGGAGTGAAGTCCAAGCAGGTGGTTAACTCTCCTGGTAGGGCGCACTGTGTCTTTGAATATATCTATTTTGCCCGGCCGGACAGTACTATCGATGGCATCACTGTTTACCGTAGCCGTCGTCAGATGGGGCAACAGCTGGCTAGAGAGTGCCGCGACTTAGACGTTGATTTGGTTATATCGGTTCCCGACTCTGGTACTGCGGCGGCATTGGGATTTGCGGAGGAAGCAGGAATTCCTTTCGAAGAGGGGTTAATGAAGAACCGCTACGTGGGACGGACTTTTATTCAGCCTACCCAAAAGATGCGCGAACTGGGGGTAAGGCTGAAACTAAATGCTATAGCAGAAATTGTACGGGGCAAGCGCATTGTTATGGTGGATGATTCCATTGTACGGGGCACTACCAGCAAAAAGATAATTCAGATGTTGCGCCTGGCTGGCGCCACCGAAGTGCATATGGCGGTAGCTTCGCCTCCTACCAAATATTCATGTTATTATGGGATCGACACTTCCCGACGGGAAGAGTTGATCGCCAATATTATGAGTATCGATGAAATAAAGGACTTCATCGGAGCTGATAGTCTTCACTATATTAGTATGGAAGGTATGTTGCAGTCCCTAAAACAAGAACAGCCCTGGTTCTGTGCCGCTTGTTTCAGCGGCATTTACCCGGTACAGCATGAAGATTAAAAAGGCTGGCCTCTGGGCCGGCCTTTACAATTATCATCACCAGCACTGATAGCAAAGGAGGTCAACCATGAACAATGATGGCCTGGATTATAAGCAGGCAGGCGTAGACATCGATGCGGCTAACCGTTCCGTGGAACTGATCAAGCAATGGGTGGAGAAGACTCACCGCCCGGAAGTCCTGTCAGGGATTGGTGGATTCGGAGGCTTTTTTGCGCTGGACACCAGCCGTTATCCCAATCCAGTATTGGTTTCCGGAACTGATGGCGTAGGAACCAAACTCAAGATCGCCCAGATGATGGATATCCACAACACAGTGGGCATTGATCTGGTAGCCATGTGTGTGAACGACATCCTGGTGCATGGGGCAGAACCCCTCTTCTTCTTGGATTATATTGCCCTGGGCAAGTTGAAACCTCATCTAGTGGAAGATCTGGTACAGGGTGTCAGTCAGGGCTGCCTGCAGGCTGGCTGTGCCCTGATCGGAGGCGAAACCGCTGAAATGCCTGGTTTCTATAGCGAGGATGAATATGACCTGGCAGGTTTTGCCGTGGGGGTAGCGGAACGTTCCCGGTTGCTGACCGGGCAAAGTGTAGAGGACGGCGACTTATTGATCGGACTGCCTTCCTCAGGCGTTCATTCCAACGGCTACTCACTGGTTCGAAAAGTACTTTTGGAGAAAGCTGGCCTGACACTGGATCAGCATAGTAACGAACTGGGGAAAACCCTAGGTGAAGAACTGCTAACTCCAACCCGCATCTACGTTAAACCCGTCTTAAACCTCTTACAGCACGTTGAGGTCAAGGCCATGGCCCATATAACAGGGGGTGGTTTGCCTGAGAATCTGCAACGCAGTCTGCCCCAAGGTTTGGGAGCCCTAATTGATTCCAAATCTATGCCTGCCTCACCCATATTTGATTTAATAGCGCATGCCGGCCAGGTTGAAAAGCAGGAAATGTATCGCACCTTTAACATGGGAGTAGGCTTCATTATCATTACTTCACCACATTATTTAGATAACGCGTTAAAGTACTTGCGTGATGAAGGAGAAAACCCTATAGTAATAGGAAGAGTATGCCAGCAAGATGGAGGAGTTGTGATCAAATGATGCAGATTCATCCTGCCGGCCGCTTGCAGTTGGCTGTTCTGGCGTCAGGACGAGGTAGTAATTTTGATGCTATCTACAGTGCCACCCAGGATGGCCGTTTGGATGCAGAGATAAAGGTTCTTATTAGTGATAAACCCCAGGCGCTGGCCCTGCAGAAAGCCCGACAGCGTAAAATACCAGCCTATTTTGTGGATCCAGGTGCCTTTGTGGATCGGTCTGCTTATGAAAAGGAACTGGTTGAACGACTGCATCAGCACCAGGTAGAAGTAGTTGCCTTAGCTGGTTATATGCGCTTGGTGGGTGAGGTAATGCTGAAAGAGTATCCCCGGCGCATTGTGAATATTCATCCAGCCTTACTGCCGGCTTTCACCGGTCTGCATGCTCAGCGGCAAGCCTTAGAATATGGAGTCAAATACAGTGGCTGTACGGTTCATCTGGTTGATGATGGAATGGACACTGGGCCGATCATTATGCAAAAGGTAGTTCCGGTTTATGATGACGATAATGAAGAAAGCTTGACAGCTCGCATTTTGGAACAGGAACATCAGATCTACTGGCAATCATTACAGCTGATGGCCGAAGGTAAATTGCATATTGAAGGCCATCGTATCCTGGTCAGATAGTAGTAAACGACTTACAAGCCAAGGAGGTTTTACTTATGAAACGTGCCCTTATCAGCGTATCCAATAAAGAAGGCGTGGTGGACTTCAGCCGGGGGCTGGCAGAGTTAGGTTATGAGATAATTTCCACCGGCGGCACCTATGAAACGATCAAAGAAGCGGGAATACCGGTGCGTAAAGTAGCTGATATAACTGGGTTCCCTGAAATCCTCGACGGAAGGGTGAAAACTCTGCATCCCAAAATCCACGGGGGGATATTGGCTTGCCGTACTCCCGAACATCTGGCTGAACTGGAGACCAATGAGATAACCCCTATAGATATTGTGGCTGTTAATCTTTATCCTTTTCGTGAGACTGTGGCTCGGCCAGGAACAACTCTGGAAGATGCGATCGAAAACATTGACATAGGTGGCCCTACCATGGTACGAGCGGCAGCCAAAAATCACCAGTATGTGGTCATTGCAGTCAATCCGGCTCGCTACGAGGATATATTGAGTGAGCTGCGTAGCACCGGTACGGTAAGCCAGGAGACCAGATTTAAGCTGGCCTGTGAAGCCTTTACCCACACCGCTGCTTACGACAGCATGGTATCAGCTTATTTAACAGGTTTGACCGGTGAAAAGTTTGGAGACACCATAGTATTGGGTGGGGAAAAAGTCTATGATCTGCGCTATGGTGAGAACCCTCATCAGCAGGCGGCCTTTTATCGATTTTTGACTCCCGGTATGGGCCTGCCGGATGCTCGACAGCTGAATGGCAAAGAACTTTCCTATAACAACATCGTAGACACCCAGGCGGCCTGGGATTTAGTCAGTGAATTTGACCAACCTGCCTGCGTGATCATCAAACATACTAATCCCTGTGGAACCGCCATAGGTGCTGATTTGGAAGAGGCCTTTGTTAAGGCGTTTGGGGCTGATCCTCTGTCGGCTTATGGCGGCATAATTGCCCTGAACAGAAAGGTCGATGCTGATACCGCCCGGAAAATGGCGGGGCCTTTTATGGAAGTTATTATCGCCCCCGACTATGACGATGAGGCTTTGGAGGTTTTGAGAGCCAAGAAAAACCTACGGGTTCTGAGCTTGCCTTTGGCCGATAGCAAGGGCTGGCGTTTACGTACCGTGGACGGTGGTTTCATAGTCCAAGACGACGATGTTGATCCCCAGGAATTGCCCATGCAGGTAGTTACCTCTGTCCAGCCTCAACCAGAGCAGATGGATGATCTGGCCTTTGCCTGGAAGGTAGTCAAACATGTAAAATCCAACTCCATAGTAGTGGTAAAAGATGGTGTGGCCATCGGTGTGGGTGCTGGGCAAATGAACCGGGTTGGTTCAGCCAAGATCGCTCTGGAACAAGCCGGAGAAAAAGCCCGGGGAGCGGTAATGGCTTCAGATGCCTTTTTCCCATTCAAGGACACGGTGGAGATAGCAGCCCAATATGGAATTACGGCAATCATTCAACCGGGTGGATCAGTGCGCGATGAGGAAAGCATTGCCGAATGTAATCAGGCGGGCATCGCCATGATATTCACCGGGATTCGTCATTTTAGACACTAATTGAACTTTTATATATAGGAGGCCATCATGGGGAAGAAGGTTTTGGTAGTTGGCCAGGGTGGACGTGAGCATGCCCTGGTGTGGAAACTCTCCCAGAGCCCGCAGGTAGACAAGATTTATGCAGCACCTGGTAATCCGGGTATCGCTCAGTTGGCAGAGTGCGTAGCTATATCAGCCTCTGATGTGCAAGGTCTGTTGAACTTTGCCTTGGAGAAAAAAATCGATCTGACCATCGTCGGGCCTGAGGATCCTTTAATGCGGGGCATAGTAGACCTGTTTCAGTCAGAGGGCTTGAAAGTATTTGGCCCTAGCTCTCAGGCCGCGCGGTTGGAAGGCAGCAAAGTCTTCAGCAAAGATCTTATGCATAAATACCAGATCCCTACTGCCGCTTATCAGGTATTCGATGAAGCGCAAGCTGCCGCTCAATTTGCTTGTTCCTTTACTGATCGCGGTCAACCGGTGGTCATTAAAGCCGATGGTCTGGCAGCTGGCAAGGGAGTGATAATTGCTACCACCAGCCAGGAAGCCCGTCGGGCAGTGGATGAGATCATGACCGAGAGAGTCTTTGGTGATGCTGGGCAAAAGATAGTCGTAGAGGAATTTTTACAGGGTGAGGAAGTCAGTGTCTTTGCCTTATCAGATGGCCTTAAGGCCGTGACTCTGGTAGCCGCTCAGGATCACAAGCGGGTTTTTGATAATGACGAAGGACCCAACACCGGTGGTATGGGAGCATACACTCATCCACCTGTGTACACCAGTGAACTGCATGAGTTAGTAGACCGGGTCATATTACAGGCCACTGTACAGGCCATGGCCAAAGAAGGCTGTCCTTACCGGGGAGTATTATACGCTGGTTTGATGATAACCGAGGATGGACCCAAGGTCTTGGAATATAATGCTCGTTTTGGGGATCCGGAGACCCAGGTGATCATGCCGATTTTGGAAGGTGATGTGCTGCCCCTTTTTGAAGCGGTAGCCGCTGGTGATTTGAGTTCCACGGAAGTCAAGGTCCGCAAGGATTTTAGCGTCTGTGTGGTACTGGCTTCGGGAGGTTATCCAGGAAAATATGCTAAAGGCTTCCCCATTAAGGGCCTGGAAGACCTAGCCGCTACTACCCTGGTTTTCCACGCCGGGACTGCTCTGCAGGATGGTCAATTGGTAACTGACGGTGGCAGAGTTATGGCTCTGGTCACCCAAGCGGAATCTTTACAGGATGCGCTGAATAATGTTTATGACCAGATAAATAAAGTCGAATTTGCCAATATGCATTATCGAACCGATATTGGCCAGCGTGCTCTTAACAGGGGGAGGTAGTTTGCCAATTCTGCAAAACCCGTTTATTCGTCTGCCGGTAGCTATAGCAGTTATAGCCGCTTTGTTCTATATGCCCACTCGGGAGTTTCTAAAAATTACTTTCATAATGGGCATTCCTTTTATATTGCTGTTAGGGGTCAACATGCGGCAGCAGCGCTGGGGATTTAAGTGGATCCTGTCAGCCTGTTTGTTGTTGCTGGTGGTGGGCGCTTATGGTTATCTTCTCACTGATTTGCCGGAACGTATTGAAACCAGGCGCATCATTAGTACCGGTGGAGCCCTGGTAGCAGAGGGCAAATATGACCAGGCCATAGCTGAATATCGCCAACTGGGAGATTTGGGTCAAATCGATAAAATGCAGGATAAAATAGCCCAGGCCGAGGAGGAAAAGCAAGCTGCCCTGAACTTGGAGAAAGGACAAGAGCTGCTGGAAAAGGGTTCAGTTACAGAAGCCCTGCAGGTGCTGGAGAGCATACCAGGTCATACCCGGGCAGGTCGGAAAGCCGGGAAAATTATAACGGCTATCAATAAGGGGGAATTTTAGTTTTGATAACTCTAGCTGAGATAAAAGCGAGTCAACTGGTGCAAGAGTATATGAAGATGGGGAATACCTTCATTGGAAATATGGGTGCTATCGAGCACAATATTGAACATGCTGAACTGACCTCACAGTTATGTCATCATATTCTTACTAAACTTGGTTATCCAGAAGAAGAAGCTGAATTAGGTGCGATTGCCGGCTATTTACATGACATCGGTAACCTAGTCAATCGCTATGGTCATGGTATGTCCGGAGCCCTGATAGCCTTTAATATCTTATTGGAGTTGGGTATGCACCCGACTCATATTGCCACTATTATGGGGGCTATCGGCAATCATGAGGAACAAGCGGGTGGACACTGTGTCAACAATGTAGCGGCTGCCTTGATTTTGGCGGATAAATCAGACGTTCATCGTTCTCGGGTTCGAAAACGCGATTTTGCCACTTTTACCTCCCGAGACAGGGTGAATTATGCGGTTACTGAATCGGGTATAAAGGTGGATGCCGATAATAAGTTGATAACTATGATGATTACCATCGATACCAGTGTCTGCTCAGTAATGGAGTATTTCGAAATTTTCCTGACCAAAATGCTTATGAGTCGACGCGCTGCTCAACACCTGGGTTGCGAGTTCGAATTATTGATAAATGATTATAAGTTACTGTAATGTTCTTTAACTAAAGAGAGGGGAGGAAAGATCATGAGCTTTGCACCCCATTGGAAGGATGAGAATACGGACTATCTGGTTGATGCTCTGCTGAGCTTGCAGAACCGGGATGACGCCTACCGACTGCTGGATGATCTGTGTACCATCAGCGAAATAAAGGCTTTAACACAACGGCTGCAGGTAGCCCGTATGCTTTCCAAAGATGTAACCTATAACACTATTGCTGCCAGTACTGGAGCCAGTACGGCTACCATCAGCCGCGTAAAACGTTGCTTAAACTATGGAGCAGATGGCTATCAAAGAGTGCTGCGGCGACTGCCAGAGGAGTAATGAGATGAAGAACCGGGAAATACCAAAAGGACTGCGGGATCTTTTACCGGAGGAAGTCGCTGTGCAAAGAAGCATGGAACAAAAGGCGGCTCACCTGTTTACCAGCTATGGGTATCGGGAAGTGGTCACCCCCACCTGCGAATTCCTTGATGTGGTTGAGGCTGGCACCGGAGGAGATATCCGCAAAGAACTGTTCATGTTTATGGATCGGGACGGGGGCATTCTCTGCCTGCGTCCTGAAATGACTGTATCTATTGCCAGACTGGCTGCCACCCATATGCAGGACGAGGGCTTTCCCCAAAGACTCTATTATATGTGCAATGTATTTCGTCATGTGCAGCCTCAGCGAGCTCAATACCGTGAGTTCTGGCAGTTGGGAATCGAATTATTAGGAGCTTCCGGGGTATGGGCCGATGCCGAAGTTATCACCATTGCTGCCAAAACTATGCGGGCGATGGGACTGGATGATTTTAAGATCAGCCTGAATCAAATTGCCATCTTCAATAGTCTTCTTAATGATAGTGGACTCGGTGAATCAGACCAGAATCAGATCCGTCACCTGGTAGAACGAAAAGATCTGGTGGAACTGGCCCGGGTCTTGGAAGGATTAGACATTAAAGATGCTATCAAAGAGAGTATTGCCTTAATGCCCGTACTTCACGGGGGATTGGAAGTCTTGAATCGGCTGCCCTTTGCTGAACACAATAGACAGGCGGCAGAAGCGGTAGGAGAACTGGAACGGATTTACCAAGCCCTACAGGCATGTGGTGTTATCGAACACATTGTACTGGATCTAGGAGTTTTGCGCGGTTTGGATTATTATACCGGGGTAGTATTTGAAGGATATTCACCTGACTTAGGATATGGTCTGCTGGGAGGCGGACGCTATGACAACCTGATGGGACACTTTGGTTTCGACCGGCCCGCTACAGGGTTTGCACTGGGCTTGGATCGCCTGGCTCTTGTGCTTGATCAACCCAAAGAACTGCCACGACGATTCCTGGTAGGAGGAGCCGACTTTGCCACTGTGGTGGCCGAAGCTGACCGATTGCGGGAACAGGGATGTATGGTGGAAATGGATGTGGAGGGCTGTAGTAAAGAGCAGCTACAGGCCAAACTCCATGGCCGCAACGACTATCATCTCATCTACCTGGGCGAAGATCAGGAGGTGAACTGATATGGCTGGTGAGACATTGACCATTGCTCTATCGAAAGGCAACCTGCTGAAACCCACCACCCAGATGTTCTCAACCGTAGGGCTACCGGTGGAGGGAGTCGATGAAGATAGTCGTAACATGGTGTTTTCATTTGCGGAACCGGCGGTGAAGTATATTATGTGTCGGCCCACTGATGTGCCTACCTATGTGGAACAAGGGGCGGCTGACCTGGGAATAGTCGGCAAGGATGTAATAGAGGAGCAGTCCCGGGACGTTTTTGAACTGGTGGATCTGGGCTATGGTTATTGCCGCTTCGTGGTCGCTGGTCCCCAGCGAATGCAGGGAATACCGATCAAGCAACTGAATTATAAGCGGGCTGCCACCAAATTCCCCATAGTGGCGGAGCGGTTTTTCCGAAGTCAGGGATTACAGGTGGAAATCATAAAATTGCATGGCAATATTGAACTGGCTCCTATTATGGGTTTGGCTGACATTATTGTTGACATAGTATCCACCGGAAGGACTTTACGGGAGAACGATCTGGTAGAATTGGTCAACATAATGGAATCAACCACCCGTTTGATTTGCAACCGAGTCAGTTACCGTACCAAACATGACCAGATTCAGCCGTTAGTAGAGTTAATGCAAAATACGGTGAAAAGGGGATGACCACATGAAGCTTAGAAGGATTCAGGCCAACAGCCCGGAATTGGAACAGTATATCAAAAGCAATCAAGCTGACCTGCAGCAGTTTGAAGAACAGGTAGCCCACATTGCTGCTGATATTAAAAAACGCGGCGACCAGGTTATATTTGAGCTGACGCGAAAATATGATGGTGCTGCCATAGATCACAGTAATTTTAAGGTTTCTGAAGAGGAAATAGAAAAGGCCTATAGCCTGGTGGATGATGAATACTTACATGCCCTGCGTCATGCCATAGATAATATTTACGGCTTTCATCTCCGCCAACTGCGCAACTCCTGGATGGAGCCTGACGAAAGCGGCAACATCCTGGGACAAATTTTTCGCCCTCTGCAAAGGGTGGGAATATATGTCCCCGGAGGAACAGCTGCTTATCCTTCCTCTGTACTCATGAATGCTATACCGGCTCAGGTGGCGGGTGTCAACGAAATCGCTATGGTAACTCCGCCTGCCCAAGATGGCAGTCTCAATCCCTATACCCTGGTAGCAGCGGCGGAACTGGGGCTAGAGGAGATCTACAAAATGGGCGGAGCTCAGGCGGTATTCGCTTTGGCCTGGGGAACAGATACCGTTCCTCCAGTTGATCTGATCAGTGGGCCGGGCAATATATATGTGACCCTGGCCAAGAAGATGGTTTATGGGGATGTGAATATTGACATGCTAGCTGGCCCCAGCGAGATCCTCATAATCGCCGAGGGCAGTTCTGATCCGGCTTATGTAGCCGCTGACCTGATGTCACAGGCGGAACACGATGTTTTAGCTCGTAGCATCCTGGTTACCGATAATGAGAATCTGGCCCAACAGGTAGAAGTGGAGTTGCAGCGGCAGCTGGAGTCTCTATCCCGCCGAGATATTATAATTGAATCTTTAGAAAGATATGGTGCGGTAATCATAACCGATAACCTGGTGGAAAGTTGCCGGGTAGCCAACCGGGTCGCACCTGAACACCTGGAATTGATAGTGGATAAACCTTTCGAGATCCTGCACCTTATAGAGAATGCCGGTTCCATATTTATGGGCGCCCATACTCCAGAACCGGTGGGTGATTACTTTGCTGGCCCTAATCACATCCTGCCTACAGGCGGGACAGCTCGTTTTTATTCTCCGGTAACTGTGGATACTTTCCGCAAAGCTTCCAGTGTGCTCTATTTCTCCAAGCAGGGACTACTGGAGAGTGCGGATGAGATCATAAAACTGGCTACGGTCGAGGGACTGACCGCTCATGCCAATTCTATCAGAGTACGAAAGGAGAAGGCCAATGGGTGAGGAGATTAGAAGTGCTGACATCCAGAGAAAAACTGCCGAGACTGAAATTTTGCTCCATATAGGACTGGATGGCACTGGACGTCATCAAATCGACACCGAAATCCCCTTTCTCAGTCACATGCTTACCCTATTTTCCGTACACAGCCTATGTGACCTGAAGATCACAGCCCGGGGAGATGTTGAGGTTGATGACCATCACAGTGTAGAAGACATCGGTATTTGTATGGGGCAAGGCATCAAACAGGCCCTGGGAGAAAAACGAGGTATCAGCCGTTACGGTGAAGCAACTGTACCCATGGATGAAGCATTAGTCAGGGCCGTTATTGACCTGTCTGGCCGACCTTACCTGGCCTTCAATGCCGCTTTTGCCCGGGAGAAAATCGGCGGATTTTCCACCGAAAATGTGCGGGAATTCTTTTATGCCTTGTCAGTTGCGGCCGGCATGAATTTGCATATAGATGTTATCCGCGGGGATAACTCTCACCATATAGCGGAGGCAATTTTCAAAGCTTTTGCCCAGGCTTTTCGAGAGGCTATTGCTATAGAGCCGCGGGTGGAAGGAGCCTGGTCTTCTAAGGGCAGCTTGTAAACAAGGGAGGAAGTAAATTCCGTTGATTGCCATTATTGATTATGGCGTAGGAAACCTAGCCAGCGTACAAAATGCCTTCCGTAGAGTGGGCTATCCCAGCCTGGTGACTGATCAGCCGGAACAGATCCTAGGGGCTGAAAAAGTAGTTTTACCCGGAGTGGGAGCCTTCGCAGATGGTATGACCACCCTAAGGAAAAAGGGCTTGACAGATGTACTATATGAAGTAGTTGAGAAGGAGATTCCTCTGCTGGGCATTTGCCTAGGTATGCAAATGCTGTTTTCCACCAGTGAAGAAGAAGGGTTACATCAGGGCTTGGACTTGATTCCCGGAAGGGTTCGGCGTTTTTCGCTATCTGGTGCGTATAAAGTGCCCCATATGGGCTGGAACCAGATCAGGCCTGCTGTGCCCAGTAGATTATTCGGGGATGTTCCTGTTGATAGCTATGTATATTTTGTACACTCTTTTTATACCGAGCCTCAGGACAGCCAGGTAAGCTCAGCTAGTACTGATTATGGGATCGATTTTACCTGTGCAATTGAAAAAGGCAACATTTTTGGAGTCCAGTTCCACCCGGAGAAATCCAGTCTGGTAGGATTAACTGTGCTCCGTAATTTTGGGGAGTTGAGACCATGATTGTTTTTCCGGCAATAGATCTCAAGGATGGTCAGTGTGTTCGGCTAGTGCAGGGTAAGGCAGACGACCAGACTATCTATTCCAGTGCACCTGCCGAAGTAGCCCGCCGCTTTCAGCAAGCAGGAGCTCGCTGGCTGCATATTGTCGACCTGGATGGAGCTTTCTCTGGGAAGCCCAGCAATTTGAAGGCCATCGAAGCTATTGCAGATGAAGTATCCATACCTTTTCAAGTAGGGGGAGGACTGCGTAGAATCACGGATATTCAACAGTTGCTGCAGGTTGGAGCCAGTCGGGTCATCATCGGAACTCGCGCGGTAGAAGGGCCTGATTTTATTAAAAAGCTGTTGGATGAATTCGGCGATGAGCGCATTGTGTTGGGACTGGATGCCCGCAATGGCAAAGTAGCAGTGCATGGCTGGGTTGAAACCGTAGAGTTGACCGCCTTGGATTTAGGCAGACAGATGAAAGAATTGGGGATTCGCACTGCTGTGTATACCGATGTATTGCGGGACGGACTGCTAGCCGGGCCAAACCTGGAAGCAACTCGACAGGCAGCGTTGCACACGGGCTTGTCGATCATAGCTTCTGGAGGAGTGTCCTCAGTGGAGCATATCCGATCCTTAAAAGCTATGGAAGCTGACGGAGTAGCAGGGGCAATCATCGGCAAGGCCTTGTATGAAGGCAATATCACCGTAGCTCAGGCCTTGGAAGCAGCCAAATAAGAAATAATGAGGTATTGAAATGCTGGCTAAGAGAATAATTCCCTGCCTGGATGTTCATAATGGCCGGGTAGTAAAAGGTATAAATTTTGAAAACCTGCGTGATGCCGGCGATCCTGTGGAACTAGCGTCTTTTTATGATCGGGAAGGAGCCGATGAACTGGTCTTCCTGGATATAAGTGCTTCCCATGAGGAGCGCAAAACCATGGTTGAAGTGGTACGCCGTACGGCTGAAAGGGTGTTTATACCCTTTGCGGTAGGGGGCGGGGTCAGCACACTTGACGATATACGCAATCTGCTGGTTGCTGGTGCTGACAAAGTATCCATTAATTCAGCTGCCGTAAAAGATCCATCCATAATTACCGAGGGCGCCCGCAAATTCGGCAGCCAATGCATGGTGGTAGCTATTGACGCCCGCAAGGATGGCTCTTCTTATCAGGTTTATATAAACGGCGGACGGATTCCTGCAGGAAAGGATGCTCTAGAATGGGCTCAAGAAGTGGAGCGTCGGGGTGCCGGCGAGATCCTCTTGACCTCCATGGATAAGGATGGAACTAAAGATGGCTATGATCTGGAACTCACAGCTATGATCAGTGACCGGGTAGGAATTCCCGTAATAGCTTCCGGTGGGGCGGGTAATCTGGATCACTTGTATCAGGCAGTTACCTTAGGTCGAGCTGATGCCGTCCTATGTGCCTCCATTTTTCATTATCGAGAATACACTATTGCGGAGGCTAAACAGTTTTTACGAGATAAAGGAGTAGCGGTGCGCTTATGAAAGATTTGAAGTTTGATGATAGGGGACTGATTCCAGCCATCATTCAGGATGCCAAATCAGGACAGGTACTGATGATGGCCTATATGAACCAGGAGGCACTGGAAAAGACAAGGGCGACTGGCCGAACCTGGTTTTACTCACGCAGTAGGCAGAGTCTGTGGATGAAGGGTGAAACCTCCGGTAATATTCAAACCGTCCAGGAAATCCGCTATGATTGCGACCAGGATACTTTGCTGGTTTTGGTGGAGCAAACGGGAGGTGCTTGTCATACCGGGCACTATTCCTGCTTTTATCGAAATCTGAACGGAGAGGAACAGGAGCCGACACTATTTGATGCTGATATGGTTTATCAAGGCAAGGAAGGCCCGGCAATTTTACTGGAACTTATGGATGTTATCTACCAGCGGCAAAAAGAAAGACCGGAAGGTTCCTATACCACTTATCTATTTGACAAAGGCATCGATAAAATTTTAAAGAAGGTGGGCGAGGAATCCGCCGAAGTTATCATTGCTGCCAAGAACCCCGATAACTCGGAATTGATTTATGAAGCATCTGATCTGATCTATCATCTATTAGTGCTCTTGGTGGAAAAGGGCATTGATATAACCGAGATCTTCACCGAGCTACGCTCCCGCCGCTAAATGCAAGAGGGGCGCAAGACAGGGGACCGCCCCCTGTCTTGCGCTTGCAACTGTCGCCTAGCCCGAAGAGGGTGGGGGCGATGCCCACATCGCCCCGCAATTCGTTTTTCAAAAAGTACTAGAGAGACAGGCTGCCCAGATGTTTCAGGTCCTTCATTTGGTGAGCCTGGATCATGCTATCAGATAGTGTGTAGAGAACGTCGTCGATGTATAGAATACGGCGAATGCTCTTATCAGTATCGCCCCAGTAGTCCCCGGCTTTTAGATAATCATCACCAGTTAGGTGACTGATACGACCCTTCAAGGTGAAGCCTTGCCCATTGACCTGATATACATAAGCACCCTGGAAAGCAAAGCTTCCGTAGCTGGGCCGGCCAACCGGGTCAGGGACAGCCTCCATTACCGTTACCGGAAAGGCCAACAGGTTTTTCTCCCGTGAGAATAATAAGGCCCGATGATTACGGAGCAACTCCGATTCAGTGCCTCGAACGCCGATTATTTCCAGGTCTTTTTCCACGGGATCGGCCACATTGCTCACATCGAACATAGCTATTTTCATACCCTCATAATAGGCTTGAGTTCCATAGGGGCCTTTAACTTCCGTGGTATCCTTACCAAACCCCATAATGTTGTTTTCATCATAAGGGTGCAGGTAATTGCTGTAGCCAGGTATCTTGAGTTTGCCCAATACCTTAGGGGACTTGGGATCCCTTATATCTATGACAAAGAAAGGATCGACCGTCCTAAAGGTGACCATATAAGCTCGGTCTCCCATAAAACGGGTGGAATAAATGATTTCCCCGGGAGCTATATTCTCCACTCTGCCCAAAATATTAAGCTGGCTGTCCAGGGTATAGAGGTTGTTGCTGGAAACTGGCTGATTTCTCCACCATTCCTGTCCGGAAGTGGTGGCTATACGTATAATACCCTGGTATTCATCCATGGAGAATTGGTTGAGAGTATGCCCGGGCACCTCACCGCGAGCTACATAAGAAAAAGCGCCGTTATTGAGACGAAAGGAGAACAACTGAGTTCTGTCCTGGTCATGCACCGGAAGTGAGCGGTCATATGGAATGGCTTGCTTCCGCTGCCAGGGGGTGGCTACATATAGGCTACTGGATGACGCATAAACATTATCAGCACTTCCCAGCACCGTTTCTAGTTGGGCTGGTTGCTGGGGGTGATCCAGACGTAAACCGGCCATGAGTAGATAAGAAGAGTAAATGCTGTCAGGAAAATAGGCAATTTGATCAAGAGGTACAGTATGCATCTGCTCCCCCCGAGCGGAGTCACGGTATAAAGGCAGCAGGTCATCTTCAGCCCGCAGGCGGTAGGTCGGTTGATTACTAATTACGTAGAGAGCCGAATCGATCCGGCGGGAGGTCAAATAACTGCCTTCCAGCTCCAGTTCCCGAACCTTTTGGGGGGCACTACGATCAGTGATATCATAGATCATCACTTGGGTAGAATGTTTATCAGGATAAATGGGTGGCATTATGCTAAGTTCATTTTCCTGCGGATAAGGAACCCGGTAAGGAGAATAGGAATTGCCTATTACCACCAGCTGATCGTCGGCCACATACATTTCACAAGGAGCGAAGTTATTATTACCGAAGGCTAGGCGGGCAACAACCTGCATCTGTGAGGCAGGCACAGCCTGTATGATCAGGACTTCACTGGAGCTAGGTTTTACCTGATAGATATAGGAGCCATCAGTTTTTACCAAATCAGCCTCATCCACTCCCTCCACCTGCACATTGGTAGAGGAAAAATCATCAGCTTTAGCCATTTCCGGAGCGGCAACTGCGACATCTGCTGCGCCTATTGCCATACCCTGAATAGATGTCCTGCTATACCTTATCGTATTTGACCTGGTATCAAGCAGTTCTTTTAAGTGCTGAGCCGAGCGCACCCGTGGCAGCGGATCTACCGGATCTGATTTCTGCTGGCTATCGGCTGTGGCATAGCCCGGCCAAAGGCATAGCCCCACCAAAAGAACCCCGGCCAATATAAAGGCCACTGGTTTTCTATGACCAAATCTATTCATGTTCTCTCCCCCATATTTACGGATGTTAACCTTTAATACGAACTACCTAATAATTCCTTACAGCAGGGCTGGTAGGATAAAGCAATACAAATGGAATACTAAGAAAAAGAAGGAGCAATGAATTATCTGAAACCGGGTGGAACCGTTGAAAAAACATCATGTCATTCTATGGCGTAGTCGAAGACTCTTGGCTGGAAGCAGAGGGCAAGATCCTTCGGTCGTTCTGCTCTCAGAATGACTCCCTTTTCGTAAAGGCATAAGCCAGGATCTT